>CAMBPA010000107.1 GCA_945869355.1 Bordetella parapertussis | reverse complement strand
AAAGTGAACATCGCTAAACCTAACCAGGCATCGCCGGTAGACAGCGCGGTCAGATCTCCACCCATGGTGCGCTGCGCCCATTCTCCTGCCACGTTCGCGATGAACACCTTTTTAAATAGTCCTACGCACAGGCGATGCAGGCCGCGACTAAATAGCTCCCATGAATGCCTACGGCCACGAATCTCTGCCGCGATATGGACATACCGAACAATCGGACCCGCCACAAGCTGCGGAAAGAGGCTAACGTACAGCAAGAAATCCATGAAGCGGCGTTGCGCTCTCACGTCGCCTCGGTAGACATCAACCGAATAGGATAGGGTTTGGAACACATAAAACGAAATGCCGATCGGCAACGCATACCCAGGCAAATTAAACGAAGCACCGAGCGTCGTGTTTACATTTTCTACAAAAAAATCACTGTACTTAAAAACGCCAAGAAGAGACAAATTAGAGACGAGCGACAGCGCAAGCGCAAACTTTGGTCCGTTCGTACCCCGTGTGCGCTCCATCCAAAGCGCCGCGACCCAATCAACGAACGCCGTGAGAACAAGAAGCGAGACCCAAATCGGTTCTCCCCACGCGTAGAAAAACAGACTAACGGCAATCAGAATGTAGTTTTGCGCCTCGGTCGGAGCGCCAGGATCCGTCGTGCCATCCGCAGCAATTGCGTGACGAAACTTAGAGCCTAAAAAATAGTAGAGGATCAGGCTACAGGGAAGAAACAGATACAGAAATACCAGAGAAGAGAAAACCATGGCAACGTGGAGTATCTGATACGAATCTATTAGAGTTGTGGTCGGCCCGCATCACAACACGGATCATTTTTTCAAAATCAAGTCGGATTTTACCTAGATATCTGCCCTACTGCAGCACAGGTTAAACTCTAGGATTCAGCTTCACAAAGTAGGTTGGCCTTATAGGCCAAATAGTCTAAATAATGAGCATTATCGAAAACCGCAAAGCGTTTCATGACTTTTTGATCGAAGATCGCTTTGAGGCGGGTTTAGTCCTGGAAGGCTGGGAAGTGAAGGCGATCCGGGAGGGACGAGCCCAACTAAAGGAAAGCTATGTCGTGATTCTTGAGGCGGAATTATGGCTCTTAGGTATGCATATCAGCCCTTTGCACTCCGTCTCGACACATGTCCTGCCAAACTCGACCCGGACGCGGAAACTACTGCTTAAGGCAGAAGAAATCAGCAAGTTGATCGGTAAAGTTGAGCAGCGTGGCTACGCCCTCGTCCCCATCAACTTGCACTACAAAAATGGCCGCATCAAGCTTGATTTTGGTCTAGGAAAGGGCAAAAAACTTCACGATAAGCGCGACGCCTCCCAAGAAAAAGACTGGGCGCGCGAAAAAGAACGCCTAATGAAGCATGACACCCGAAATCGAGACTAAAAAATGGGGTCATCGGCCCCATTTTTATGACGAACAACTCATTTAATTTTATTAGTTTGCAAGCTTTTTCCAGGTATCGACGACCGTGTCGGGGTTAAGTGACATGGAAAGGATGCCTTGATCACGCAGCCATAAGGCGAAGTCCGCGTGATCACTTGGCCCTTGGCCACAAATACCCACGTACTTACCGGCTTTCAAACATGCATTGATGGCGCGACTCAACATAAACTTGACTGCATCATCGCGCTCGTCGAAGTCTGCCGCTAAAAGTTCCATGCCGGAATCCCGATCAAGCCCTAAAGTCAATTGCGTTAGATCATTCGAACCAATCGAAAATCCGTCGAAATGCTCAAGAAACTGCTCAGCCAAGATGGCATTTGAGGGCACTTCACACATCATGATGAGACGCAAACCATTTTCTCCGCGAACCAAACCATGGACGGCCAACAAATCCACTACGCGCTTAGCTTGCTGCACGGTACGAACAAAGGGGACCATGATTTCAACGTTATTCAGCCCCATATCGTTGCGTACGCGCTTTAATGCCTCGCATTCCATTTTGAAGCACTCTGCAAAATCCGCAGATATGTAACGAGAGGCACCACGAAAACCTAACATCGGATTCTCTTCCTCAGGCTCGTAGCGTGAGCCACCAACGAGTTTGCGGTATTCGTTCGATTTAAAGTCTGACAAGCGAACAATGACCGACTTTGGATAAAACGCCGCACCGATCGTTGCAATGCCGTCCGCTAACTTATCCACAAAAAATGCCCGCGGACTTGCGTACCCACGTGCGGCAGACTCGACCGCCACCTTCAATTCAGCATCCACGTTGGGATAGTCAAGCACCGCCTTAGGATGAATACCGATATTGTTATTGATAATGAACTCGAGACGTGCGAGCCCAACACCGTGATTCGGGATAAATGAAAAATCAAAGGCCAGCTGGGGGTTCCCCACATTCATCATCACTTTAAGACCGATATCAGGCATCGCACCGCGCTGGACTTCTTCAATCTCGGTCTCAATTAAGCCGTCGTAGATACGACCTTCATCGCCCTCAGCGCAAGATACCGTCACTTGATGTCCATCTTTAAGCCGATCAGTCGCGTCACCACAACCCACCACAGCCGGGATGCCCAGCTCGCGCGCAATAATTGCAGCATGGCAGGTCCGACCACCACGATTCGTCACGATTGCCGCGGCACGCTTCATAACGGGTTCCCAGTTTGGATCGGTCATGTCGGTCACTAAGACATCCCCTGCCTGGACCTTATCCATGTCGGAAATATCGCCCACCACGCGCACGGGACCCGCACCAATCTTTTGTCCAATCGCACGGCCTGTCACGAGCACATCGCCCGTCGCCTTCAGCTTATAGCGCTGTTGCACGTCGCTATGACCTTCTTGCGACTTCACTGTTTCAGGACGCGCTTGCAGAATGTATATTTTTCCGTCGATTCCGTCGCGACCCCATTCGATATCCATGGGCCGTTGATAATGCTTCTCGATAATGACCGCATATTTCGCGAGCTCAATGACCTCAGCGTCAGTCAGCGAAAAGCGATTGCGCTCTGACACGGGCACATCGACCGTGCGCACGGCCCTGCCCTCTGTCCGGTCTTTGTCAAACTCCATCTTCAAGAGTTTGGAGCCGATGCGTCGACTAACAATCGGAGACTTTCCGTCAGCCAAAGTCGGCTTAAATACATAGAACTCATCGGGGTTCACCGCGCCTTGCACGACAGTCTCACCGAGCCCATAAGATGACGTAATGAACACAACCTCGGCAAAGCCAGACTCAGTGTCAAGCGTGAACACCACTCCTGCACTACCCTTATCAGAACGTACCATCCGCTGAATACCTGCCGAAAGTGCGACGTCGGCATGCGCGTAACCTTTATGCACGCGATACGAAATTGCGCGATCGTTATAAAGCGATGCAAACACATGACGGATCTTATCGATCACGTCGTCGAACCCCACTACGTTCAAGAAAGTTTCTTGCTGACCTGCGAACGACGCGTCCGGCAAGTCTTCTGCCGTGGCGGACGAACGCACCGCAAACGAGCCTTTTCCGTCAGAATCAAGCTGCGCAAATGCAGACGCAATATCATCGTGCAACTGCTTGGGCAAAGGTGCTTCAACAATCCACTGTCGAATTTGTGCACCCGCCAACGCAAGCTCGCGTACATCATCCGGATTCAATGTTTTGAGACGATCAGC
The DNA here is from genome assembly GCA_945869355.1 of Bordetella parapertussis. Taxonomy (GTDB): domain Bacteria; phylum Pseudomonadota; class Gammaproteobacteria; order Burkholderiales; family Burkholderiaceae_B; genus Zwartia; species Zwartia parapertussis_F. The sequence continues at coordinate 2,098 of CAMBPA010000107.1, read as the reverse complement.
AATACGCGTATCCAATCCCGTATCGGAAAGGAAATCGCGAAATGCCTGTGCCGTCGTCGCAAAACCACCAGGAACTCGAACGCCCGCATCTGCAAGCTGGCTAATCATTTCGCCTAAAGAGGCGTTTTTTCCTCCAACTGAGTCAACGTCCGTCATACGGAGCTGCTCGAATGAAACGACATACGACATGAAAGTCACCTTTAACGATATAAGAAAGCGAGTTTGGTTAATGCGCGACACACGCTAACCAAACTGGCCTACTACCCTCGATGTGCAGAATATTACGTTTCTGCGGTGAGTTTTCTGCGGTGAGCTTTCAAGACCATTGCTGCAGTGCATTATACTCTTGTGAAACCTTGGGACGGATATTCGATATGACCACGCCAGCCACTGAACGAACCGTTTTCATCATCTCGGACGGCACGGGTATTACGGCTGAGACATTCAGTCACTCTGTGCTGTCACAGTTTGAGTCGGTGACCTTCAAACAAGTGCGCGTTCCGTTTATTGACACGGTCGAGAAGGCGGATACGGTCGTACAACGTATTAATCGCTGTGCCACCGATCAAGGCAACCCGCCCATCGTCTTTACAACGCTTGTGAATGCTGACGTGCTGTCGCGTGTCAAGCTCGCCAACGCACTTTTTCTGGATTTATTTGGGGCATTTGTCGAGCCACTTGAGCAAAACCTCGGAATGAAATCGAGCCACTCTATCGGTAAGTCGCATAAAGCAGTTAGCTCGCTACAGTACCGAAACCGCATCGAAGCCATTAACTTTAGCTTAGCGCACGATGACGGCCAGTTCGTCTCAGGACTCGCCCAAGCAGACGTCATCTTAATTGGCGTGTCTCGCTGTGGAAAGACACCGACGAGCCTGTACCTAGCGATGCAATACGGTGTCAAGGCTGCTAATTTTCCGCTCATACCGGAAGACTTTGACCGTGGGGCATTACCAAAAACGATCATGCCCCATCGTGCCAAGCTGTTCGGTCTAACGATTCAGCCCGAGCGACTCACGGAAGTCAGACACGAACGCCGACCAGACAGCCAGTATGCTTCTTTGCCACAATGTCGCCACGAAGTCGCAGAAGCTGAACGTCTGATGCGCAGAGAAAGCATCCCGATGCTCTCAACGACGACAAAGTCCATCGAAGAGATTTCAACCACCGTATTACAAGAAGTCGGCTTGGATCGCCATTCTGCCTTCTAGTGCGTTGAACGCTGTTGCCGACGCTGCTCAAAGAGGCAGACCGCCGCGGCCGCAGTGATGTTTAACGACTCGACCGAGGGTGTATGGTCGACTTTTAAGCGCAGCGCAGCCAAGTCAATCAGTGACTGGCTCACGCCTTGCCCTTCGTGCCCAAATACCCACGCAGCATGTGGCGGCAACTTGGTATCAAAGAGATCACTCGCATCGCGCAGAGTCGTCACGATCAAAGGAACGGTCAGGCTGCGCGTAGCAGCGACTAAGTCGACATGCTCATGTAAGCGCAATCCAAAGTGCACCCCCTGTGCACTACGCAGCACCTTAGGCGACCACAATGACGCCGTACCCGTTGAGGCCAGCACACGAACAATACCCGCCGCAGCAGCCGTTCTAAGTAGCGTGCCGACGTTACCCGGATCTTGTACACGATCAAGCCAAAGCATATTGCCCACCAACTGTTCAGGCAACGACGGACTCGATGGCTTGACGACGAACAATACGCCTTGGTCCGTGTCGAGATTCGACAAATTACCCAACAGACTTCCAGATAACGTACAACAAACCTCTTCTGATAACTTATCGATCAAGCGGACGAGTTGAGGTTCATCGATGCGCGTCTGATCGAACAAGGCGTACTGCGGCTGTCGTCCGAGGGCAAGAAAGGCCTCGCACAAGTGAAGACCTTCCAAAAGGATTGGTTCGTCTCGGCGCCCTGCACTCGACTGCCACTTAAACAATTGCTTGTACAAAGGGTTCGAGCGTGACTCAATACTTTTCATTGCGGATCCAATAAAACACGTACAGGTGCAAAACTGCGCCGGTGCGCTGGACAGGGCCCGTGCTCGCGCAAGCGCTCCATGTGTAAAGCCGTACCATATCCCTTATGCTGA
>CAMBPA010000106.1 GCA_945869355.1 Bordetella parapertussis | reverse complement strand
GCGCCTGCTCAAGGAAATTGAAGACACCTTCCTAGCCACCGGGCCAGAAAAAATCATCGCTTTCTGTGCAGAAACAGTCGGGGGTGCCACCGCGGGCGTGCTTCCTCCGACACCTGGATATTTTCGTGGCGTACGCACACTGTGCGACCGCTATGGCATTCTGCTGATCGCTGACGAAGTGATGTGTGGCATGGGACGCACCGGCACGCTCTATGCTTTTGAACCTGAGCAAATCATTCCCGACATCGTAGTAATCGCCAAAGGCTTAGGAGGCGGTTATCAACCCATCGGTGCCTTTCTGGCGCACAACCGCATCATTGACGCACTTCGCCAAAAAAGCGGCAGTTTTCAGCACGGGCATACCTACCTTGGTCATCCAGTTGCCTCGGCCGCAGCCCTCGCGGTTCAACGCGTGATCCACCGCGACGGCTTGCTCGCCCAAGTCCGTGCGCGAGGCGCTTATTTGACACGCGCGCTACAGCAGCGTTTTAAGGATCACCCCTTCGTAGGCGATATCCGCGGTCGTGGGCTATTTATGGCGCTTGAACTGGTCGAAGACCGTGCCTCCAAAGCGCCCTTTGATCACAACAAGAAACTACATGCTGTCGTGAAGGCGCAAGCCTTTGATAATGGCTTGTTGGTCTACCCGATGGGCGGGACCATCGACGGCGAACGGGGTGACCACGTACTACTGGCTCCACCGTTCATCACTTCAGAGAGCGATCTCGATCGGATTGTCGAGTTACTCGCCCTCTCGATCGATCAATCAATCAATTCTTGCACCCGATAGCTTGACCGCCTGCGCCCAGTTGATCACCTCTGCGTCGATCACTTTCTGAAACGCGGCGGGGGTGCTGTTGTTGACTTCACCCCCCATGTCTTGAAGCCGCTGGGTCATGCCAGGCTCAGCAACAATGCGTCGGATATCTGCAGAAATTTTTTCACGCAAGGCTGCGGGCATTGAGGCAGGGCCATACAACCCAAACCACGTCGCAGCCGTGAAGCCTGGCATCCCGGCCTCAGCTGTTGTGGGAACACCTTCCAGTGCAGCCACACGCTCACCATGTGCAAGCGCAACCGCACGCAACTTACCCGACTTAATGTAGGGCAAGGCTGCAGACAGCGTCACAAACGCAACCTGCACCTGACCGCCCATCAAGTCAGTCAACCTGGGGGTATCGCCCTTGTAGGGCACATGCACGAGCTGAGTCCCTGTTTTAGCCTTAAACAATTCGCCGGCGAGGTGCTGGGGGGTGCCGTTTCCCGTCGACGCCATCGTTAAGCCATTTTTTTGAGTTTTGGCGTAATCGATGAGCTCTTTCAATGTTTTGGCTGGAACGGCGGGGTTCGTGACCAGCACCAAGGGGATGGTCGACACCAAGGTGATCGGCCCGAAATCCTTGATTGGATCGTAGTTAAGTTTTCGATATAGGCTGGCGCTAATCGTGTGCGCTGCCGTGGTCATGTAAAGTGTGTAGCCGTCACCCGGAGCACGCGCCAAGGCCTCGGCCGCGACGGTCGTACCCGCCCCAGGCTTGTTGGTGACAACTACCTGCTGCTTCCATGCCGCCGTCAGTTTCTCGGCGAGCATCCGAGCAATCACATCGGTCGCACCGCCCGCAGGATAAGGCACAACAATCGTGACTGGCTTGTCTGGATAAGCGGCAGCTGCTGTCGCACCCGCAAGAAAAAATGCCGTCAGCCAACCGAGCAATACTTTACTGCAGAGTGTACGAAAACCCATATCCATCACCTCAAAGTTTAGTGGTCGAGTTATCTTGCTGTTCGCGCCATGCCAAAAGTCGCATCACTCCTTCACGCATTTGCACCACGGGCTTCCATCCAATCACCTCACCCGCCTTATCGTGCGGGATGTGAAACGCGCCTCCAGAAGTCAAGCGGACCTTGCCAGGTGGATCAGGGCGCACTTCCGGTTTGAGATCACTCTTGCAATAGTCAAGAACAAGCTGGACGAGCTCACCGGTTGTAATCGGTACAGGACCAGACACATTGACGGCAACGTCGGTCGCAGCACTCTGCAAGGCGGCAACGTTTGCGCGCGCGACATCCGATACGTGTACAAAATGCTTCGTATCTTTACCATCGCCTGGCAGAACAGGGGCTTGCCCTTTACGCACGAGATCGTAGGTCTCCATGATGTACAGCGAGTTCGCCGCACGATAATGCTGGCGTTCTCCATAGACAGTCGAGTAGCGCAACACCACGTAATCTTGTCCAGTGCTTTGATGGTAGTGTCGGCACAACTGCTCACCCATGATTTTTGAAGCACCATACAGAATCGCAGCCGGTGGTGCCCCGACCGAATGAAAGGGAATCTCTTCAGACAAAGCGCCTTTAATGCCCGAGCCATACCCGTAGACAGCATTCGAGGACGCAAAGATAATTTTTTTGACGCGATTGACGCGACAAGCTTCGAGCATGTTCTGCGCCCCGCGAATATTGACATCGACAGCTTGCCAAGGCGTCTGAGAAAATCCAAGGGTCATGTAGGCTGCCAAATGGACTACGCCGTCCACGCCTTCGGTGGCTGCAAGCAAATCGGGCAAACGCATCAGATCAGCACGCACAATTTTAATGCGTGGTTCATTTTGCAAATGCGCAATCGCATCCATCGATCCAAACGAGAAGTTATCTAATAGCAATACTTCTCGTGCACCCTCTTTCAAGAGCAAGTCGGCGGTGTGCGATCCCACTAAACTCGCAGCACCTGCAATGAGTATGCGGGAATCTTTTATATTGAGCGCTTTACCTTGTTTCGTCGTTGTCATTGTCTCGAACTCAGTTGATCTATTTTAAGTGGTAGGGGCTAAGTAGGTGGGGGCGACGGACTCAAGCGGAGTCGGTACGACACCCAGACGCGCATCCATTGGCTGCGCCGCGACGTTGTCGATGGTCAGGGACGCTAAGTTGTCACGTGAAAGCAAGGGCTCGCCCGGCAATAGCTCAAAGGCAAGCGCCTGGAGTCGACCTAAGCTCATCGGCAAATTCACCACCATACGTGGATGACCACTCCACAGCGCAGCGAGTTTGACGAGCTCCCCTAAGGTGTAGACACGAGGGCCCGCCAAATCGAAGGTCTGATTGACCGCAAAGGGGGCCGTTGCCGCGTTGAGGATCGCGTCGGTGACATCGCAGACATACACGGGCTGCATTTTTGCGTAGGCACCTGCCATGGGCAGGATGGGCAAGTATTTCGCTAAGCCAGCAAACATATTCATAAAGCGATCTTGAGGCCCAAACACAACCGAGGGTCTAAAAATCGTATAACTCTCATGCAGCGCGCCTGCATACGCGCGTTTAAGCGCGGCCTCGCCCGCAGCCTTTGAGCGCAGATAGCCACTTGGACCCTGCACATCCGCACCAAGCGCGCTGATGTGGATGAACCGCGCGGACCCTGCACGGCAGCAGGCTTGCGCGATACGTTGGGGCAGTTGTACATGTGCCCGATCAAAGTCTGGACCAAAAGGATCGCCACCACGACTATGCAAAATGCCGACTAGGTTCACCACCAAATCGCAGCCGGCGACCAACCGATCCAGTGTCGCGTCGTCATGCACATCTGCCTGCATCACCGTCACGGTGGGGTGCACCATGAGTTCCCGTCCTCGTTTGTATTGTCGCGTTGGCACATGCACCACATGGCCTTGGCCCACGAGCCGACCCACCAGATGGCGTCCAATAAAACCCGCACCACCAATCACCAGCACACGCATGTCGTATTACCCCTGTAAACCCGCAATGATCAAGACTGCGTCAAGAACCCAGCATACGCTGCCAAATCAACGTTTCCACCACTCAAAATCACCCCAACCCGTGCGCCTTTTTCGACTGGCAATACGCCGTGCATCAGCGCTGCAGCGCCTAGACATCCGGTTGGTTCAACGACCATTTTCATACGTTCAGCAAAGAATTTCATCGTCGCGATTAGTTGGGGGTCCGTCACCGTCAAGATATCTTTGGCGCGCTGCTTGATCACACCGAAGGTCAACTGACCGAGGTATAGCGTCAATGCGCCGTCCGCGATCGAACGCGGTGGCCCAATGCGCACGACCTCGCCCTTACGTAGCGACTGCTGCCCGTCATTACCGGCTTCAGGCTCAACACCAAACATCTTGCATTGAGGGCTCAGCACGCTTGCCGCCAAGGCGCTGCCCGCCAGAAGACCCCCGCCGCCCAGACACACCAACAAATAGTCGAGTTCACCCACATCTTCTAGCAATTCCAGGGCGGCCGTACCCTGACCGGCAATCACGTGCAGATGATCGTACGGCGGAATAATCGCCATACCTGTTTTTTGCTGAATGTCGCGTGCGACATCCTCACGATCCTGCTTGTAGCGGTCATAACTGACTACCGTCGCACCGTATTCTTGCGTCGCCGCTTTTTTCGAGGCAGGCGCATCGTGCGGCATGATGATCGTCGTCGCAACACCCAACAGTTTTCCCGCCAATGCAATCGCTTGCGCATGGTTACCCGAGGAATAGGTCAAGACTCCAGCACGGCGTTGCTCGGGCGACAAGTTAGCGATCGCGTTATAGCCACCCCGAAACTTGAACGCACCCATGCGTTGCAGGTTTTCGCATTTAAAAAAAACCTTGGCGCCCGTCAGGCGGTCCGCGGTTGCAGAGGTCAACACTGGGGTGCGGTGCGCGACGCCTTTCAAGGTCTGGGCAGCACGGGCAACATCTTCATAGGTGGGCAGCACTAAGGACATAGCTTTCCTCTGATTTCGGGATAAATGTGTGGGATAGTGTACGATTGTCTAGCCGTCTTTGTGCGACCCGCGCCCCTAACGGATTTTTTGATCGAACCATGGCCATACAGTCTGACTCCCTAAGTTCGCGTGCCGAGGCTTCGCGCCTGGTCGCACCGCAAGCCGTCACCCCCAACGAAGAGTCCATCGAGCGGGCGTTGCGCCCTCGCGCCCTCGAGGAATACGTCGGGCAGCAGCGGGTCCGCGATCAACTTCAGATCTTTATCGCCGCTGCGCGCAATCGCCAAGAATCGCTCGACCACGTGCTCCTCTTTGGCCCTCCAGGCCTCGGAAAAACCACGCTCGCCCACATCATCGCCCACGAAATGGGTGTGAATTTGCGCCAAACATCAGGGCCCGTTTTAGAAAGACCCGGCGACCTCGCTGCCCTACTCACGAACCTTGAACGCAACGATGTGCTGTTTATTGACGAGATTCACCGGCTATCGCCCGTCGTAGAAGAAATCCTTTACCCCGCTCTTGAAGACTTCCAGATCGATATTCTGATTGGCGAGGGACCGGCGGCACGCAGTGTCAAGCTTGACTTACAACCGTTCACGCTTGTGGGGGCGACGACACGCGCCGGAATGCTGACCAACCCCTTGCGCGATCGTTTTGGCATCGTGTCACGGCTGGAGTTCTACACCCCAGAGGAGTTGACTCGCATCGCCACACGCAGCGCAGGCCTGCTGCAGGTACCCATCACCCCAGACGGTGCATCAGAAGTCGCCCGTCGGGCCCGTGGCACGCCCCGCATTGCAAATCGTCTGCTTCGCCGTGTACGAGACTACGCACAAGTCAAAGCCGGCGGAACCATCGACGTAAATGTTGCAAACGCCGCCCTCTCCATGCTTGAAGTCGATCCTCAGGGACTCGATCTCATGGACCGCAAACTGCTAGAAGCGATTATCCATAAGTTCGATGGTGGCCCGGTTGGGGTCGATAGCCTCGCCGCCGCCATTGGT
>CAMBPA010000105.1 GCA_945869355.1 Bordetella parapertussis | reverse complement strand
CAAGCAATCATAAGGCAGCACTTGGCAATATGCTGCTGGGTCGTGTTTTAGGAAAGGCACAGACTAGTTTTCGCTTATGATTATTGAAGCTATTGTTAAAAACTTAGAACATTTGGGGCAGAGTATGCAGATCAAGCGACTATCTGGCGCGGTGGGAGCCGAGATTCTTGACGTTGACCTTGTAGGAAAGATTTCGGATGCCTTAATTGCGGACATCCGCAAAGTCTGGTTAGAAAACGGCGTTGTTTTCTTTCGCGATCAGAACATGACGATGGATCAGTTCCAAAGTTTTGCCCAACGCTTTGGCGAGATCGTGGAGTATCCCTTTGTAAAAGGGTTACCTGAGCATCCCATGATTATTCCTGTGTTGAAGTTGCCGCACGAAAAAAATAACTTTGGTGGGATTTGGCATACCGATACCACCTATCTTCAGACACCCCCGATGGCGACGATGCTGATCGCCGAAGAGTTACCTCCCTACGGCGGCGATACCTTGTTCTCGAGTAATTATGCAGCGTATGAGGCCTTATCCCCTGACCTACAGCGTGTGCTGCAAGGTCTGCGTGGAGTGAACTCTTCCGCTAAAGCATCGGCTACCAAGACGCGCGAGGATCGTGTTGGCGATTCGGCAAAAGAAGAAAATGTGCGCAAAGATCTTGTATCGGAGCATCCCGTTGTGCGCACGCATCCAGAGACGGGTCGCAAAGCGCTTTACGTCAATCCAGGGCACACGATGCGTTTTGTGGGCTGGACCGAAGAGGAGAGCACCCCATTACTTGAATTTCTGTATCAGCACCAAGTTAAACCAGAGTTCACGTGCCGCTTTTCTTGGGCGCCCAAGTCGATCGCTCTCTGGGATAATCGCTGTGTCATGCACAATCCGGTGAATGATTATCATGGACACAAGCGCCTGCTGTATCGCATTACCTTAAAAGGCGACGCGCCAGCCTAGCGAATACTTGTAGCTGTTACGTTAAATTGCCGGACGGCTAGAGGCCACTCCGGCATTTTATTTGGGCGCGAGAGATTTCTTCAGGTCGATACCAAGCTGTTTGTTGACAAACTGTGTCGTTGCGACCTTAGATAGATCAACATCTTTGGCCTGATAGAGCCCCGCCTTCACCATCTGATTGAAAAAATCTTGGATCCGTGCAGCGTTCATGGCGCCAATACCCATGGTTTGCGCTTCACCGGAATCAACAATTCCTTGCTGCTTCATCAGCACCACGGAGGCTTCGATTTCAGCAAGAGAAATCTCCGGATTGTCTTTCATCATCAAGGCGTTCGCTGCCGAACGGTCGCCGTACATAAAATTGACCCAGCCGATCACCGAAGCGTCCACAAAACGCTGCACTAGCTCAGGATTATTTTTCACGGTTTCTGTGCGAGCTTCAATCAAGGTGCTATAGGTTGAGAATCCGTGATCGGCCAACAGGTGCACAACAGGCTTGAACTTCCCTTGTTCCTGGATATAGATTGGTTCGGCAACTGAGTAGCCTTGTTGAATCGCTTTTGGCTGTGCGAGGAAGGGGCCTAGGTTGTAGTTGTACGGTTTGAGTGCTTCATCTTTGAAACCATGAACCACTTTCAGCCATTGCCACCAAGTGAATTGTCCGTCTTTGGCGATTAGTGCCGTAGGCGCGTTCTTGAGTGCAGTGAAGTTCTCGTAGCCTTGACTAGGGTGCGCCATCAGAGCTTGCGGATCTTTTTGAAACATCGCCGCAACCACAGTAACCGGGATACCGTTTTTGACATTGTCAAAGCTATGAAGCAGGTTCCCTGTCATGAGGAAATCAATCCGTCGTGCCGGCAGCAGTGGACGATTATTCACTTGAGGGCCGCCTTGACGAATCGTCACGTCCAAGCCGTATTTTTTATACGTTCCGTCAGCGACTGCTTGATAGAATCCGCCATGCGCGGCTTGCGCTTTCCAATTAGTCGCGAAGGTAACGGCTTGTTGGGCATGCGCAGCAGGCAGCAGTAATCCCAGCATAAAGATAGATTGAACAATTCGTAAGGCCATATCAAGTTCCTAGGAGTTGTGATCGACGGTATGACTTTGTTCTGAACTATGCCAACCGCCGAGTAGTAAACGCGACAGCGCATTAAACAACAAAAATATGATGACACCGGTTAATACCAACAATGCGAGTGCGGCAAACATTTTTGGAGTTTCGGTGCGAAAGCTTGCCTCGAGGATGCGTGAGGCAAGACCAGTCTCTCTGCCCGCAGACCCCGCTACCATCTCCGCAGTCACGGCACCGATCAGGCTCAGACCCCCAGAAATCTTTAGCCCTGTTAAAAAATAAGGCAGTGCTGCAGGCGCACGTAATAAAACGAGTCTTTGCCAAGGACTGGCACGGTACAGTCGAAAAAGCTCGACCAAATTACGATCTGTCGCGCGTAGCCCAGTGACTGTATTAGAGAGGATGGGGAAAAAAGCAACGATCCAGGCACATAATAAAAGCGCCGCGGTCGTGCTCTCAATATAAATCAACATGAGTGGTGCGATTGCGACGATCGGTGTGACTTGTAGTACGACTGCAATCGGAAAAAAAGCGCGTTCTATTTGCGGGGAAAGAGAGAAAACTGAGGCAATAAGTACTCCCCCAATACAAGCCAGAAGGAGCGCCCCGAGTGTGATCTTAATGGTGAACCACCAGCTCAGCGCCAGAGAGGGCCAATGATCAATCAGGCTCATTGCGATCACGCTAGGTGTTGGTAAGGTGTAGGCAGGTATGTTGGCCCAGCGAACACCTAATTCCCACAGCAGCAGAAACGTAAGCAGCGTGAGGGTGGGCAAGAAATTGTGAAGAATACGTTTCATTGTGTACGTTGTGGTTGCTCGGTCGAGTGTCCGAGCGCGGTGGCGAGTGCACGGCAGTAGTCCACAAAACGCATTGACTCACGAAATTCAGGTCTTCTAGGGTAGGGTTCGTCGATGGTGAGCTCATGAATGATTCGGCCGGGACGTACCCCCATGACCAAGACGCGGTTACTTAGAAAAACAGCCTCGGCAATATTATGTGTGACAAAAAGCGTAGCGATAGATCGCTCTTGCTGCCAATGTAAGAGGTCATCGTTTAATCGGTAACGTGATAGATCATCGAGCGCTGCAAAGGGCTCATCCATCAGCAGAATCTTCGGCTCGGTAATGAGTGCACGAGCACTTGATGCGCGCATCTTCATTCCGCCAGACAGTTGCGCGGGGTATGCTTGCGCGAAGTCTTCCAGGCCCACGCTCTTGAGCGCAGCAATTACACGCGCGCGAGACTGATCGAGGTCGGAACCTTGGAGACGCAGCGGCAACCAAACGTTGTTGAAGACACTCGTCCAAGGCATTAGGGTCGGCTCTTGAAATACAAATGCCGTTGCACCTTCCGCTTTTGCCATCAAAGCGGGTGTTTGAACCTTGCCTGTCGAGACAACATCAAGGCCAGCGGCTAAACGTAAGATTGTGCTTTTGCCACACCCTGATGGCCCCAAGATACTGACAAACTCTTTTTTAAATACCGCAAGCGACACGCTGGATAGAGCGCGCACGCCCGATACGAAGTGTTTGGACACTTCGGTTAGCTCAATGAGGGGGGATTCTGAAGCGAGAGTCATTGTTACTCGGTCGTCCCTTTGCTGGGCTGTAGAGCGGTGCGAAAGGCTTAAGCGCTGTACATGCAGAGGATTCTAAGGCTAAATCCCCAGAATTTGCGTCATATTCCATATCTAACGCTCAGGATTCTGAGACAATTCATTGCATCGTAGGATCAATATTTTTACTAAGGCTCAATGTATGACTAAGAGCGATTTGCAATCGATAGGCCACAATAATGGCGGCGTGTTTCGCGACTTCCATCTGTCGTATCTACCTCCACTGATGGTTTATTTGGCCGCGGGTGTCTCAAGCTTAACGTCCATTGTGGGCATTTTTTTTGTCAAAGACTACCTCAGCCTGTCTAGCGCTGTCTTGGCTTCTCTAAGTTTTTGGATCGCGATCCCGTGGTCTTTAAAGATGGTCTTCGGGCATTTGGTTGACTTATTTTGGCGCGTTAAAAATCTGATTTTGTTCAGCGGAGCGGTGCTGATTGCTGCGAGCTTGTTCATTATGATTGGCTTGATCGCTGAGCGCGAGGCCATGCAAGCGATCTTGCCGGTCGACACCTGGTACGTTATTAGCGCCTTACTCGCGCCAATGGGCTATGTTTTGCAAGACTCAGTGGCAGACGCCATGACGGTTGAGGCAGTACCGCGATTTGATCGCGATGGAGAGCCCATTGATCCTGAAAAGATAAAGTTGATGCACACGACCATGCAAACCTTAGGTCGCGTTGCTGTTGTGGGTGGAACGCTCTTGGTCTCGGTAATCAATCTCTATGTTTTTTCAGGCGTAGAGAGCATGAGTGAAGCGCAAAAGGTACAGGGCTACTTGTATGTCTATTGGGTAGCGTTGATTATTCCCTTGCTCTCTGTTCTGGGTGTAGTGATCGCTGCATGGATCAAAGGGCAAACACGCGCGCAGCTGGAATCTAGGGGATGGAATCCAGTTCAACTTGAGCAAGCGATTGAGGTGCACGGTAATTCAACCGAGCCGAATTGGACAATCTTGATTGGTGGTTTGGTCTTTGTGCTGTTTACGCTGACAATCGGGCTAAGCCAGATTCCTTATGGTCAGGAAATCATATTTGTTGGTTCGCTTACGATCATCGTGTATCTCATCGCAGGGATGACGAGTGCGCTCACCCCAGAAATGCGGAGCACGTTAGTGGGAACCGCACTCGTGATTTTTATGTTCCGTGCAGTGCCTACACCTGGGCCGAGTATTACGTGGTGGGTAATCGATGAGTTGAAGTTTGATCAGTATTTCATTTCAGTACTGACTTTAATTAGTGGGATCCTATCTCTTGTGGGCATGTTTATTTTTCGTCGTTTTATAGCGGAGAAGTCCATTACGTTTGTGATCGGCATGCTGGCTATTTTTAGTACGATCTTGACACTTCCCACCTTAGGGATGTATTACGGATTACATCATTGGACAAGCGCAATGACGGGTGGAATTGTCGATGCGCGCTTTATTGCGCTCGTTGATGCAGCGGTGGAGTCTCCTCTTGGGCAGCTAGCCATGATTCCGATGCTTGCGTGGATCGCGCGTTCGGCACCAGAAAATCTCAAGGCTACTTACTTTGCAGTGATGGCCTCCTTTACTAATCTGGCTCTTTCGGCTAGTCAGCTTGGAACGAAGTACTTGAATGAAATATACGTCGTGACCCGTGAAGTGCGTGATCCGGTGACAGGTATTGTGAAAGTCGCTGCTGACTATAGCCAGATGGGCTCAATATTAACGATTTGCCTAGTCCTGAATTTGCTCTTTCCCTTTTTTGCGGTGGCGTTCGTCAAGCTGACCCGCTTCAAGGCTATTTAGCCCTGTCGCTACTTAACGGTTTGTGCGATGCGTGTGGGTGAGAGGCTCGCAAAGTCGTCGGCGTAGTCTCGCAACTTGCCTTTTAAGTGGCGCGTTTGATTCGATGTGAGGCTATTCAATACCTCTGCCGTTGTCGTTGCCCAATCTTTCCTGAGAGACTGTTGCTGACGCGCAAGCTCAGGATTGCGATAGTCCGACAGGCTTTTTGTATAGCCTACCAAGGCCACCTCCGCTTGCTCGGGAGCTTTTGCGCGCTGTGCCTCAAGGGTGTCAAGTAGTGCTTCTTGTCTGAGTTGCCTCTCCGTTGCCCAAAGCGAGAACGTTGCTGCGCGTCGA
>CAMBPA010000104.1 GCA_945869355.1 Bordetella parapertussis | reverse complement strand
TCAAAGGCATCTAGACTCCAGGCTAAGGGGCCGGAGTCGCCATCGGGTCGCAGTCGTAGGTCGGTGCGAAACACTTGGCCGTCCGCATCCAGCTCGGAAAGGATGGGCATCATTCGCTGAGTCAGTCGACCATAGAACTCGTGATGGCTAATCGCCCGCGGGCCATTTGTCTCGCCTTCCTCTCCGTACAACATCACGAGGTCTATATCGGACGATACGTTCAGCTCACAACCCCCAAGCTTTCCCATGCCGATGATCAGCATTTCCTGAGGACGTCCAGTGCCCGGGTCTCGGGGAATGCCATGCGTCGACGCCATATCTGAGATGACGCTTCGGTATGCTTGCTCGACGGACCAATCCGCCAGCTTTGTCATAGCGCCAACCACTTCCTCGAGTGGAGCGACGCCGCCCAGATCCCTGATCATACTCAGATAAAAAGTGCGTTGACGTAACTGTCTGAGCACCTTGCGGCACGTCGTCGGGTCAAGGGCCAGGTCCCGGGATCGGGGGCCTGTCAGTTCGGTGAACCAAGTTTCGATACGCGCCGCGGTAATGGGCTCATGACAAGACTGTTCTAGCCAGTCCGCAAATTCAGGTTTTGCCTGAGTGAGGCGGCGCAACACCCCGGACCAGGGTAGGGCGTGAGAAATCAGAGATTGAGTCATTCTTGGTTTGACGCTAAGACAGCTTCGACAGTTTGGGTTATAAGTTTGCACAATACCGCACAGAATGCTGCGCACGAAATTTTGAGCTCTAAATAGTTTTGCGAATTATCAAAAATACCCTACGAATTCTTGTGATTGGCATGTTGCTCGCATACGGCGTTGCAGCGCTTGGTATGCTGATTGTTCGTTTTTGGGTGATACCCCATGTCAACGAGTGGCGCCCGCAGATCGAGCAGCGTTTGTCCAAAGCTCTTGATGCCCAGGTCACGATCGATCAGATTGCGGGAGGGTGGTCTGGACTAAATCCTACTTTAGCCATACAGAATTTTCGGCTGGCTAGCCCACAGGGGCAAGAATTTTTGCGCGTACCGGACGCTTTTGCCGTCATAGGCTGGCGCAGCTTGATTACCTTCGATTTACGGTTCAAAGAGCTGGAAGTCAATGGGTTTGAGCTTTCCGCTGAGCGGCGCACGGATGGCTCGATCGTTATTGCGGGTCAAGTCTTAAACAATACGCCCTCGCAACACCTTCGTTTCGATGCAGAGGCGCTGGCGGTGCGATGGCTGCTCGATCAAGGGCACCTACAGTTGCGCGAGGCACGAATTGCTTGGCATGATCGTCTGCGTGGCGCGCCGCCGCTCGTCTTAGAAGGGATAGACGTAGACTTGGTTAATAGTTTGTTTTCGCACCAGCTTCGCGTTAGCGCCTCGCTGCCTAAAGCCCTCGGTCAGCGAATCGAATTTGTCGCCAAGATAAAAAATAAACTGAATCTGCTCGCCTCCCATGAAAACGACCAGGCGACTATTTTCTTTGAGTTGGATGATTTTCAACCTAGCGCGTGGTTGCCTTGGGTAGATCTCCCTCGAGTCGAAGGGCGCCTGCACGCGAGATTCTGGAGCGATTTGAGTGCAGGTCATTTGACCGACGCCACGCTAGAGCTGGCTGGTTCGTCAATTGGTCTGCGTATTCCGGCAGAGGGGCAGGAAAGTGTTGACATCGATCAGATGACCTTACGCATCTCTGGGCGGCCGGGCGATTTATTTAGGGATGATGACTGGCCTATTTTTTTTCGTTCTCCCGATCGCGCAGGCTTGATACTTTCTGCTTCAGGAAAAAACCTGCATCTCCAAGGCCCTTGGTTTGGTCCAGAGCGTATAGACCTTGCGGATATTGCATTTCAAGGACAGCTTGTTCGCAAGGGGGATGGCGTTTTTTCCGTTTCAGCCAAACAGCTCGGGATTAAAACCGCAGGCGCCGAGGTGGTGCTCTCGGGTGCTTGGACGCCAGGCGGAGATTCCAAGGCCGGCTTGCTTGATTTAAACGGAACGCTCACCAATCTACCTATCGCCAATCTGTATCAGTATTTGACGCCTGCTGTGGATGACACAACCCGGCGATGGCTGCGCGATGCCTTCAAGCTTGGAGTCGTGACCCACGCCACTGTCAACGTTAAGGGGGATTTGACGCATTTCCCATTCGACAGGCCAGCTCAACCCGGCGTCTTCAAAATAGACAGCGCCGTCAAAGATCTCGTGATTGGCTACGATCTTTCGACATCACTTAAGTTAGGTTGGCCGGCTCTTATTCTCGACCAGGGTACAGTCACCTTAGACAAGCTTGCGTTGGATGTGCGTAGTAGCCGTGCTGCCGTATTCGATACGCATGGGGGGCGGCTCGCGATTCAAAGTCTTGTGGCGTCTGTTCCAGATCTAGGCACCAAGCCTATCTTGACGGTTCAAGCGCAAACCAAGAATTTGGCTGAAGATTATCTCCGTATTTTGCGTGGTACGCCATTTGCGAAAGATATGTTACCCCTCCTGAATGATGTAAAAGTGAGCGGATCGATTGGCGTTCCGCTTTTGCTCACTGTAGATTTGAATCGCCTTGAGCAGCCTCTGGTTAAAGGCGCGATTGAACTCAGTGATAACGACATTCGCTATGGGGATGACCTGCGTTTGGACGGTGTCCAAGGAGTTGTTGCTTTTACAGAGGCAAGTGTTCGCACTGACTCTCTGACCGCGCAGTTTCTCGGTGGAGCCGTGCGTGTGAAGGGAGGTTGGGGGCAGGGACAACCAGGCCTCAGTTTTGATGGTGACTTATCGGCCGAAGGCGTGCGCAAACTTAGTGCGGCTAAAACTCTGACAGTTTTTACGGGTAAGACAAAATACGCGGGTTCGATTAAGCCGTTACCGAGATCAGGTTTCGATGCGCAGCTGACATCCTCCCTTGAGGGCATCGCAATTAAATTGCCCGCGCCGCTTGGAAAGACCGCCGCACGCCGTATGCCGTTGTCAGCGCGTTGGATGCATACGCCGGGCCAGAAGGGTGTTGAGCACGTCTTGACTGTCTCGTTTGCAGATGTTTTGAATAGCAGGTTCGAGCGCCAGACAGCCTCTCGGAGCGCGACCTTCTTCAATCGTGCCGCCTTAGCGATGGGAGGGCAGGCCACGCTCCCCGCTTCGGGGCTAGCCGTAGATCTTAAATTAGATCGAATTGACTGGGATGATTGGAAGGCGTTTTTGGCGAACTTAAGCGAATCAAGCGACGCCAAAGGGAACGCCAATATTGTTCCAACGTTTCAACAGTTCAACTTAAGTGCGACTCAGTTGATTTGGGGCGAAATGAATTTGTCAGCCTTGACGCTGACGGCAAACCGGCAGGACCAGAGCAAATGGAGTGCGAAGTTAACTTCAAAGGAGACTGAGGGCTTTGCCTCTTGGCAAGAGGCGCAGGGCGCAGTCTCTGGGCGCGTCTATGCGCAGTTTTCGAAGCTCTCGCTTGGCTCGGCCAGCACGGGACAAGGCGACCCCCCAAAAACCGACATGATTGATGAGAAACAGTGGTCTGAGATGCCTGCCTTGGATTTGACAATTGACGATTTCACCCTGTTTGGGAGCCGCTTGGGAAGCTTGCGACTCCTAGGCGCTACCGTCCGTCGAGACGAAGAATGGAAAATTGAAAACCTAGAAATAAAAAACCCCTATGCAAGCTTAGTTGCCAAGGGTGATTGGCGTTTGAGCGGACCTTCGCGTGGAGTGAGTCTCGATGCAAAGGTCGATATCCAGGATCTCGGCAAGCTTTCCGACATGATGGGATATCCAGCCCGTGTAAAGGGCGGGCAGGGCAGGCTCACGGGGCGAATCGATTGGGGTGATTTCCCATGGGTGTATCGCTACGGTGGTTTGCACGGTCAGGCGAGTATGTCACTCAAAGACGGAGTATTTGCGCACGTCACTTCGCGCAGCGCTCGACTGCTTGAACTGCTCTCTTTTCAGTCGCTACAGCGTATTTTGAGTTTGAATTTCCGTGTGGGCAACGAGTTCAAAGATGGCTTCCCGTGGAACACGATTGATGGAAACTTCACGATCGCAGCAGGGGTCGTGACGTCACAGGACTTGACAGTGCGCAGCCCTGTTGCCTCTGTCGCACTGGCGGGCGGTTCTGACCTAGACAAGAAGGTTTGGGATATGCAAGCGGAGGTCAGGCCGCGCGTGGACCTGAGCGGCACGGCGGTAGCCACCGCCTTTATGGTCAACCCACTTGCAGGGCTCAGCGCCTTGTTGACGCAATATGTGTTGCGCAACCCACTTGAGAAAGCCATGAGCGTGCAGTATCGGGTGAAAGGGCCTTGGGACGATCCAATCCTTGAACCCATGGATGCACCGGCAAAGCCACCGGCACCTCCCAACCCGGGCGGTTGATTACTTCTTCATCATATCGAAGAATTCTGCGTTGTTCTTGGTTGAACGCATTTTGTCCATAATGAACTCCATGGACTCCACTTCGTCCATGTCGTGGATAAATTTGCGAAGCACCCAGATTTTTTGCAGCAGATCTGGTTTGATGAGCAATTCCTCGCGGCGTGTCCCTGATTTATTTAAGTTGATGGCCGGGTAGACCCGCTTCTCAGCAAGGCGGCGCTCTAAGTGAACCTCAGAGTTACCGGTTCCTTTGAATTCTTCGTAGATCACCTCATCCATACGGCTACCCGTCTCGATGAGGGCCGTACCAATAATTGTGAGTGAGCCACCTTCCTCAAGATTTCGGGCCGCACCGAAGAAGCGCTTGGGGCGTTGCAGTGCGTTCGCGTCGACACCACCTGTCAGGACTTTGCCCGACGCCGGGACAACGGTGTTGTAAGCACGAGCGAGACGCGTGATCGAGTCAAGCAGAATCACAACATCTTTCTTCATTTCAACGAGGCGCTTTGCCCGTTCAATCACCATTTCAGCTACTTGCACGTGACGCGTTGCAGGTTCGTCAAACGTCGAGGCGACCACTTCGCCGCGCACGGTGCGCTGCATTTCTGTGACTTCTTCAGGGCGTTCGTCGACCAACATCACGATCATGACAGCATCGGGGAAGTTGGTTGTGATGGCGTGCGCGATATGTTGCATCATGACGGTCTTGCCAGATTTTGGGCTCGCCACGATCAGTCCGCGCTGACCTTTACCAATCGGAGCAAAGATATCCAGGATGCGGCCAGTCAGATTCTCTTCACTTTTAATGTCGCGCTCGAGCGGCATGACTTTGTCAGGGTGCAGAGGCGTCAAGTTTTCAAACATGATGCGATGTTTGATTGCCTCTGGGGCGAAGCCATTTACCTTGTCGACTTTAACCAGCGCAAAGTAACGCTCGCCGTCTTTAGGCGTGCGCACCTCACCTTCAATGGAGTCGCCGGTGTGTAAATTAAACCGACGTATTTGGGACGGCGATATGTAAATATCGTCGGTGCTCGCTAAGTAAGAGGTATCGGGTGAGCGCAAGAAACCAAAACCGTCTGGCAGGACTTCCAGAACGCCGTCGCCGAAGATTTGTTCGCCTTGTTTAGCCCGACGCTTCATGATGGCAAACATGAGTTCTTGCTTGCGACGCCGGTTGGCGTTTTCGATTTCGAGGCCTGCGGCCATTTCGAGCAGCTGCGAAACGTGCTGCGCCTTCAATTCGTTAAGGTGCATTGATGTGCTTATAGAAAAGAGACTTCAGTAAAGAAGCGGGATATGAAAGAAACCAAGGGTAGTTGAAGCAGAACAGCTCGCGCTAAGCAGAGTCAGTGGCGAGCCTCGAAGGGGCCCGCGCGTGGAAGCGATTTAGATCGA
>CAMBPA010000103.1 GCA_945869355.1 Bordetella parapertussis | reverse complement strand
CTCCCGCTCGCGTCTGGGCTAGTGACATTGACTCAGATGTTTTGGGTTCTAGTTTCGTGCTGCACACACCATTAGGGCAAGGGGAGGTGGTTTTGCCTGTGCCGGGAATGCATAACGTGCGCAATGCGCTTGCCGCTGGCGCATGTGCGCTGGCCAGTGGCGCGCCGTTAGCCGCCGTCGTGCAAGGTTTGCAGAGTTTTCGTGCTGCGAATGGACGTATGCAGCCGCATCGACTCGAAAATGGGCGGGTACTGATCGACGACACCTACAACGCAAACCCAGACTCTGTGCGTGCGGCGATTGACGTCTTGGCTAGTTTGCCTTCCCCTCGCGTATTGGTGTTAGGGGATATGGGCGAGGTGGGCAACAACGGACCGGCGATGCATACAGAAGTTGGTGCGTATGCCCGAACGCGAGGCGTTGACACCCTGTTGACTTTAGGAGAAGCCACGCGCGATAGCGTATTGGCATTTGGTCAGGGTGCGCGACATTACGACTCGCCGGAGCAGGTGTGTGAGGCGTTAGGCAAGATGAACGTCGCGAGTTTGCTGGTTAAAGGCTCTCGGTTTATGCGCATGGAGCGTGTTGTACGCGGATATATCGAAAAGTTTGGAACAACTTCCGGGAAGGTGGTGAAGCATGCTGTATGAGTTGTTCGGTTGGCTGGCAGATAACCACATACGCGGTTTCGGTGTGTTTGAGTACATCACCCTGCGCGCGGTGCTAGCGTGTGCGACGTCTTTACTCATTGGACTGATCGCGGGACCGTGGGTTATTCGTAAGCTGACCGCGCTAAAGATCGGTCAGGCTGTTCGCAGCTATGGACCCGAAAGCCATCTCGCTAAAACTGGCACACCCACCATGGGTGGTGTACTTATCTTGATCTCCATCGGAGTCAGCACGCTGCTATGGGCAGACTGGAGTAATCGTTTTGTATGGGTCGTGTTGCTTGTCACGTTTGGTTTTGGTTGGATTGGTTGGATCGATGACTACCGCAAGGTTGTACATCGCGATCCAGAAGGTATGCCGGCGCGTCAAAAGTTTTTCTGGCAAGCGTTGATCGGTCTGATCGCTGCGGTCTATCTGACGTTTGCTATTTCGGCACCCGGAACGAGCAATGTCTGGCCCCTCATGCGTGAATGGGTAAACGGCGGATTCGACTTAGTGTTGCCAACGCGCACCGATTTGATTGTGCCGTTTTTCAAGACGGTGAGCTATCCGCTTGGCGTCTTTGGTTTCGTATGCTTGAGCTGGCTGGTCATTGTCGGGACAAGTAACGCAGTGAATCTGACTGACGGCTTGGACGGCTTGGCCATCATGCCAACCGTAATGGTGGGATCGGCACTTGGCGTATTTGCGTATGTGGTTGGTCGCGTCGATTACTCGCGGTACTTGTTGTTCCCCTATATTCCAGGCGCTGGTGAAGTGATGGTCCTGTGTGCGGCGCTTGCTGGAGCAGGCTTGGCGTTCTTGTGGTTTAACGCTCATCCCGCGGAAGTATTTATGGGCGATGTTGGTGCGCTTGCGTTAGGTGGCATGTTGGGCGTGGTCGCAATTATTGTGCGACAGGAAATTGTTTTGTTCATCATGGGCGGGGTATTCGTTGTTGAAACGCTATCTGTCATGATACAAGTCGCTTGGTTTAAATACACCAAACGTAGATATGGGACTGGGCGCCGAATCCTGCGCATGGCACCGCTACACCATCACTTTGAAGTGGGTGGCTGGAAGGAGACGCAGGTAGTCATTAGGTTTTGGATTATCAGCATGATGCTGGTGCTTGTTGGTTTAGCTTCACTCAAAATTCGATGAACGATTCTATAAACGTTGACATCTTTCCTTCTCGCGTCCTGATCATCGGACTGGGCGAGACGGGCGTTGCCGCCGCGCGTTGGTGCATGCGTCAGGGTGTAAGGGTGCGCGTGGCCGATACACGCGCAGCGCCGACAGGTCTTGAGGCGCTACAAAAAGATATCGACCCCATTTCAATCGAGTTCCATCTTGGTTGTGATGTATTTGCTGAGGACTTGCTAGACGACGTCGATGCCTTGGTGTTGAGCCCTGGGCTTGCACCGGGTATGTCTCCCGTCCGTGAGTTACTCGATGCCGCGCAGTCGCGATCGATTGAAATCATCGGTGAAATTGAGTTGTTCGCGCGGGCGCTGGCACAACTCAAGCAAGAGAGAGGGTACGCGCCTAAAGTGTTGGGTATCACCGGTACAAACGGCAAGACGACCGTGACGGCACTTGCTCGGCACATGCTTGCGGCTGCCGGCATGAAAGTCCGTGCGGCAGGCAACATTAGTCCAGCAGCATTGCATGCCCTAACCGAAGCGCTTGAGGCTGATGATTTGCCCGATGTATGGGTGCTTGAGTTGTCGAGTTTCCAGCTCGAAACAACCCACACGTTGCGTTGTACTGCGGCCACCGTGTTGAATCTTACGCAAGATCATCTGGATTGGCATGGAACGATGGAGGCATACGCTGCGGCAAAATCTCGGATTTTTGAGATGGCGGACACCATGCTCGTCAATAGAGATGACGAGCGCGTGATGGCAATGGTTGACGCGTTGACGACCTTAAATGTACGCAGCTTTGGTCGCGATGGACCGATGCTGGTTGGTGACGTTGGGGTAGAGATCAACAACGGTGTCACTTGGTTGTGTATAAGCGAGCCCACTGAGTTTGGCGATGATTTGCCCGCGCCCGTTAAGCGTAAAAAGAACGCGCCGGCGCCGCAGCGTCATCCGGGTCGGGCGGTTCGCATGATGCCGGCCGATGCCTTGGGCATTAAGGGGATGCATAACGCCTTGAACTGTCTGGCAGCGCTCTCACTCGCACGGGCTTGCGGCGCTGGACTTGCGCCGATGCTGCGCGCCGCGACGCAGTATTTGGGTGAGCCCCATCGCATGGAGTTTATTCGCACGATTGGTGGCGTGGACTTCTTTAATGACAGCAAGGGAACCAATGTTGGTGCGACGGTGGCTGGGCTAGACGGCTTAGGTCGTCGATTTGTATTGATCGCCGGGGGCGTTGGCAAGGGGCAGGATTTTTCGCCGCTCGCGCCAATCATTGCAAAACATGCTCGCGCCGTGACGCTGATTGGACAGGATGCGACGCTGATCGCACAGGTATTAAGCCCGAGCGTGGCACCCATCGATTTTGCGACTGACATGCAGAATGCCGTCGCGCGTGCGTTTGGTCATGCGACAGAGGGAGACGCCGTAGTCTTGTCGCCTGCGTGCGCGAGTTTTGATATGTTTCGTAATTATCCGCATCGTGGGCAAGTGTTTGCGGATGCGGTTTCTGAGTTGGCGCTTGAGCAAGGGGAGGTGGTGTGAGCCTCTTTGCTGAGCTGACCGCGAGTGTGAATGCCGTTCCGCCTGGCCGCACAGCCATGCGCAACTACGATATGGTGTTAATTGTGGCCAGTGCGATATTGGTCGGTATCGGTATTCTTATGGTGTATTCAGCCGCGATCGCTTTAGCGGATGGTCCGCGCGGACAAAATCTCAGTCGTTATTCATTTGTGATCCGACAGTCTGTCTTTGCCGTCATTGGCACATTCTTGGCGACATTGGTGCTGACGGTTCCGATCCACGCATGGCGGCGCACGTGTATATGGTTTTTCGGCTTTGCAGTCGTATTGTTGATTTTGGTCCTGATCCCTGGAATTGGGCGCAAAGCGAACAACGCCTGGCGTTGGTTACCCATCGGACCACTGACGTTTCAGCCTTCTGAAATGATGAAGCTCGCGATGGTGGTATTTACCGCGGATTACGTCATACGCAAGCAGGAATATATTCAAAGTTTTAGGCGCGGCTTCTTGCCGATGGCTGTGCTGTTGGGCGTTGTCGCCTTTCTCTTAATGAAAGAGCCCGACCTTGGGGCGTTAATTGTCATCGTATCCATAGCGATGGGCGTTTTGTTTCTGGGCGGAATCAACGCACGGATTTTTTCGGCGCTAGTGGGAGGGCTGCTTGTGGCGTTCTCGATGGCGATTTGGCTATCACCCTGGCGACGTGAGCGATTATTCGCGTACCTTGATCCGTGGAATCCAGATCACGCCCAGTCTAAGGCATATCAGCTCTCGCACTCTCTGATGGCGGTTGGACGAGGAGAGTGGACCGGCGTGGGTCTTGGCGGTAGCGTAGAGAAGTTGCACTATCTGCCGGAAGCGCATACCGACTTTATCGTCGCCGTGATTGGTGAAGAGTTGGGATTTATCGGCATCTTTACGGTGGTTTCTCTATTTGCGGTCATTGTTTATCGGTGCTTTGAAATCGGTCGACAAGCGATCGCCATGGAGCGCGTGTTCGGTGGGCTGATTGCGCAAGGTGTCGGCGTCTGGTTTGGCGTGCAGTCGTTCATCAACATTGGCGTGTGCTTAGGCCTGTTGCCGACAAAAGGGTTGACACTCCCGCTTGTCAGCTATGGCGGTTCGGGTATTTTGATGAACTTGATTGCCGTGGCGCTTGTGTTGAGAGTCGACTTTGAAAATCGTAATTTAATGCGTGGGGGCCGAGCATGAGCTTGACCTCTCCAGTGATTCTCATCATGGCAGGCGGCACGGGCGGCCACATCATGCCTGGTCTGGCGGTTGCTGATGTCTTGCGTGACCGAGGTTGGACGATTCGTTGGTTGGGACATCCCGAGAAGATGGAGGGCAAGCTAGTCCCCGCTCGCGGCTACGAGTTGTGCTCTCTGCGCTTTGCTGGTTTGCGTGGCAAGGGGTTCGTGGATCAGCTCAAGGCGCCCTTCCGTTTTGTACGCGCGCTGGCGCAGGCGTGGACGCACTTCACGCGCATCCAGCCCAATGTTGTTCTCGGCATGGGCGGCTACGTTGCCTTTCCTGGCGGCGTGGTCAGTGCCTTACGCTCAAAGCCGTTGGTATTGCATGAACAAAATGCAATTGCTGGCATGACGAATCGCTACTTATCCCATCTTGCCCGACGTGTATTGAGCGGCTTCCCTGGTGCGATCTCCGGGGCTGAGGTGGTCGGTAATCCGGTGCGTGAAGAGGTCGTGCATCTTGCGGATCCCGCTGACAGATATGCACAGCGAAGTGGTGCGTTGCGCGTGCTTGTCGTCGGAGGGAGTCTTGGCGCCACCGCTTTAAACACGGTGCTGCCTCAGGCATTCGCACACATGAGTCCAAACGCGCGACCGATCGTGACGCATCAGGCCGGTGCTCAGCACATTGACGCTTTGCAGCGCGCGTATGCCGACGCGGGTGTACACGCTCATTGCGTAGCGTTTATCGATGATATGGCCAGCGCACTTGGTCAGACCGATCTACTGATCTGTCGGGCAGGAGCGATGACTGTTGCTGAAGTTTCTGCCGCAGGTGTCGCGGCACTGTTTGTTCCGTTCCCGTTCGCGGTGGATGATCACCAGACCGCTAATGCAAAATTCTTGACTGATGTCGGTGCGGGCTGGGTATTGCAACAGAAGGATATGACCGCAGAGGGTGTGGCGCAATGGTTATCGGTTCGTACGCGTCAAGAGTTGAGCGCGGTAGCGCAGCGCGCGCGTACGCACGCTCAACCCTATGCCGCCCAGCGGATTGCGGACATTTGCGAAGAATTAGCCGGAGGCAACGGATGAAACATCGCCTTCAGCATATTCATTTTGTTGGTATTGGCGGTTCTGGCATGAGCGGAATCGCTGAGGTGCTGTTGAACTTGGGTTATCAGATTTCAGGTTCAGACCTCGCGCATTCGACGGTCACGCAGCGTCTGCAAGAGCTGGGGGCGACGATCGCGCTGGGTCATCAGA
>CAMBPA010000102.1 GCA_945869355.1 Bordetella parapertussis | reverse complement strand
ATGAAGGAGGGACAAGCGCTAGGCGTCAAAGACGCAGGCCAGTCATGGCACACAGATATGTCTTACTCCAAAATGATTGCCTTTGCGAATGTTCTCTATGGCACAACAATCCCGCACCGCGATGGCAAACCGTTAGGTGCAACGCAATTTCGAGACATGCATGCGGCATATGAAGATCTGCCGACTGACGTTAAGCAAACGCTCGCAGACAAAACCATTACCCATGATTTCAATAAATTTTGGGAGATGATGCGCACCAGGCCCGGGAGCACACGCCCTGCGCTGAGCGAGCATGAGCGGCAAGCACGCCCGCCAGCGGTGCACCCTGCCGTGCTCATTCATCCTATTTCAGGAAAAAAGGTGTTGTACGCAAACCCCGGCTACGCGATCAAGATTAGTGATCTTTCTGAGCAAGAAAGCACTGAGATGCTTGAATTTCTGTTCGTACATCAACTGAAAGACAAGTTCCTTTACACCTACGAATGGAAAAAAAATTCGTTACTGATGTGGGACAACATCGGCACCATCCACAACGCGGTCGCGGACTACGAGCCTCATGAGCACAGATACATAGAGAGGTGTCAGGTGATGGCAACGAGACTGTACGATGATCGCGGCACTACACAACCGATCATGTTCGGCTCAGGAAGCGCAGTATGAAAAAAACATTATTGATCACTTGCCTAAGCGTGCTCTGCGCCGCCACCTCATTGATCGCGCAGGCTCAACCACGCGAATTTCCCGACAAACCCTTGCGACTCGTTGTGGCCTATGCACCGGGTGGCGCCACCGATATTGTCGCGCGCATGTTGGCTCAAGAGCTCACACAAATTCTTGGGCAATCCGTCATTGTTGAAAACAAGGCAGGCGGGGGAACACTCGTCGGCTCGGATTCGGTCAGGCGTGCACCGGCCGATGGCTATACGCTTTTATTTGGTACAAATGCCTTCATCATCACGCCGCTTCTGCACAATGGGCCAACTTACGATCCGATCAAAGATTTCTCCCATGTGTCGCTCACAACCATACAACCCCTTGCCCTGTTGGTCTCCCCAAGCTTAAATATCAAATCGGTTGAGCAGCTTGTGCAATACGCGAAAGCCAACCCAGGAAAAATAAATTTCGCGTCATCAGGCAATGGTTCAGCTCAGCATTTGGCAGGAGAGGCGTTTCGCGACGCAGCGAATATTGACATCACGCATGTTCCTTACAAGGGAGCAGGCCCAGCCTTGATTGACCTGCTTGCAGGCCGTGTCGACATTATGTTTACCTCCCTTGTTGGCAATACTGACCACATCAAACAAGGCCGCCTAGTCATGATTGCCACTACGGGCCAAAAGCGAGGTCGCGCCACACTTGACACGCCGAGCGTCTCAGAGTTCCTCCCCGGCTACAAAGCCTACACTTGGCAAGGTGTCATTGCGCCAACTCAAACACCTGTATCGACGATCGAAAAATTGAATGCTGCGATTAAAAAAGCAACGAGTACGCCCACTTTTTATGAGAAGCTCAACGCACAGGGAATGGAAGTTCAAACTTCATCCCCGGAAGAGATGCGTACGCGCCTAGCTGCCGAGTCTTTAGAGTACCAATCCCTTTTGAGAAAAACCCAGACAACCATCAAGTGAAGCAAGCAACCCTATTTCTAATCCTTTCACTTTATTCACCCTCGGACCACAAATGACTACACCCCAATCAAAACGTTTCCCTCAATTGACCCTTGAAACCGTTGCTCCCGAGTCTGTTGGACTCGCGAAAGAGATTCTGGACATATCTAGTATCGGTTTAGCTGGCCCGTACAACGTGATGTTGCGCAGCCCCGTTTTTGCGGATCGCATCAAGCGCCTGCTGGACTATTTGCGCTTTGGCTCGTCACTTCCGATGCGCCTAAACGAACTTGCGATTTTGATTCAAGCGCGAATTTGGACCTCGCAAGTCGAATGGTTTGCACACTACCCGATTGCCTTGCGTAATGGCTTGCCCGCCCACGTTGCTGACGACCTTAAAGAGAATATTCGACCACGCAATATGCAGCCCGACGAAGCAGCTGTCTATGACGTGTGCATGAATATGACAAAAAATTATGAGATCAGCGATGAGTTATTCACTCATGCAAAAGCAGTTCTTGGCGAGCAACAGCTCGTGGACCTCATTGCAGTGAGTGGTACCTATGTCACGATCGCGATGCTGCTGAGTCTCGGCGAAGAGCCTATCCCCGCAGGCAAGCCCTTACCCTTCCCAGAGAAAGCGCGCTAGTCGTTTACATCAAAATGATCGAGCGGAAGGCCCGTAGCTTTACGCTCGATCGCTGTTAAGAACGCTCGCTCGATATTGCGCGTAAAGCGTTTGAGATCAAATAACGGCTCACTTAACAGCTTTTTCTGCAATGCTGAGCGCACCGCTGCGAGTCGCGCAGGATCTTGCGCTAACGCTACAGCAACCTGCACATACTCGTCTAAATCTTTTGCAATCAACGCATTAAGATCGAGCGCGCGCAAAAGACTAGCGCCCACACGGCCCGCATAAGACCGGCCCTTGCACGTCAAGACAGGCACGCCTGCCCAAAGCGCATCACTGGCCGTGGTGTGTGCGTTATACGGCAAGGTGTCAATAAACAAATCAGCAGCGCGTTGCCTTGCAAGGTGATCTGCCATTGACTCGATTCGACCAGCAAATACAAGTCGCGTCGCCTCCACCCCTCGTGCCAGCGCCTCGTTTCTGAGATGTTGCGAGGTTTGCTCAGTGGCTTCTCTTAACCACAACACACTGCCAGGAACCAACTGCAGAATCTTCATCCAGCAATCGAATATCGCGGGATGAATCTTGTAACTGTTATTGAAACAGCAGAATACAAAACCGATGGGGGGCAAGCCTAGCTCTTCCCGAGAAAAAACACGCGGCGAGGGTCTACGACTGGGATCGTTTGCTTGATAACTATGCGCAAGGCGAATGATTTTTTCGGTGTAATGCACTGCATCAGCGGGCTCGGCAATGGTCTGATCGACTAAGACGTAATCCATTGCGGCAATACCCGTTGTCCCCGGATAGCCAAGATAACTTATTTGAACAGGTGCAACGCGCGCCAGAAAGACTCCGGGGCGACACCCCTTGGTTAAACCCGTCAGGTCAATCGCGATATCAAGCTTAGCCTCGCGCGCACGCGCAATCAGCTGCGCGTCAGTGCAGTCCTTGACATCCACGAAATGATCGAAGGTCTTTTCTAAACGCAACCGCATGTCATCGCGGGTGTCCGGACCAAAAGAAAATGCAAAGATCTCAAACTGCGAGCGATCATGCGCCTCAAATAAGCCTGCGGTCAAATAGGCTACGGGGTGATTACGGAAATCTCCAGAAAAATATCCGATGCGCAGCTTTGCATTCCGAGGACGATCTGTTGATACCCATGCGGCACGAGGCTTTGTGTGTGCCGTTTCAATCCACGCTTGCGCCACCTGCTTGTGCAGCGCGGCGTCATCAGTCAGTGCAAGCAAGGGGAAAGGTAGGCAAGCAGCTTTGTGGGCGCGCAGATCACTGAGCAGCGCCTCTAGCTGCGCGCGATAGTCTGCCCACTTGCATTGCTGCATATTGACATGCAGCAAGGTACCGGCCAAATAAGGAATCGTGGAATCAATCGATAACGCTTGACTGTAGCTTTGAGCAGCCGCTTCGTTTTCTCGCAGCTCGACCAGTGCGTTACCACGGTTCATCAATGCTTGCGGATACTGCGGCTCAATCGATAGCGCCTGATCGTAACTTTCGACTGCCTCGCGCCAACGTCCCAATCGACCGTAGGCGTTCCCCTGATTATAAAAAGCGGCGGCATAGCGAGGGAAAATTTCAAGCGCGCGAGCGTAGCTCAATAAGGCCTCGGGTAAACGGCCCATGACCTGCAACACATCGCCTCGATTATTGTGAGCCTCCGCATACTGCGGGTCTAACGAAATCGCGCGGTCATAGCTCGCGAGGGCGGAAGTCAGCTTGCGTTGATCTTGGAGCACATTGGCGTAGTTATTGTGTGCCGAGGCCGTGTCAGGATCTATTTTTAAAGCCTTAGCGATTAGTAAGGCCGCGCGATCCAAGTGCCCTTGCTGGTACGCCACGAGGCCAAGCATATGCACCGCATCGAAGTGGTTCGGATGCAATTTGAGCACACGCTCATAGAGCGCGCGCGCTTGCTCAAGGGCCCCCTGCTGGTGAGCTGCCAACCCTTGTTCCAACTTGGCTTGTGCCTTCATGGCGTCACTCGGCGAAATAGACCGGTGACTCTGCCCTGCTTTGGTTGACACGTGTTAACTCACTCAGACGTCGGAATCAACGGTCCTTGTTTTTAATCCGGGTGTACACCGTATTGACAACAGTTGCCCGCACCGGATCGGTCAGCCCGCTCGCTGGTTTAGGGGTAGAAGTGTCCTTTTTTGGCTTTTTGGACTCTTTGCTCGACTTTTGCTGACCTTTAGCCATGAATGTCTCCGAGAGTTAAACGATAATCTAGTGTACAGGTCAATCGAAAAAACTCCCAATGCCCGCGTCTATTTGCATACCTGCGTCCGAAATTGAGATCACTGCCATGCGCGCCCACGGCGCCTGAGGTCAGAATGTCAACAAATTTTCAAGCGCTATTCATTTGCGATTTCATATTCCGACCTCCACCCTGGGTGCAGGGGTCAAGGTGCGCTTACTCGCACTTAAGGATGGTCGAATCAGCCGAGACGGCGCAATTATTATTAAGGCACAATCCCATCGCAGTCAGGATTTAAACCGTACCGATGCCATTACCCGTCTGCACGAACTCGTCAATAGTGTCGCACGGCCACCCAAAACACGCCATGCGACGCAGCCAACCTTCGGGTCACGCCAGCGTCGTTTAGATAGTAAACGCAAGCACTCTGAGGTTAAAACGCTCAGAGGCAAGTCCGAGTATTAATGATGAATATTCCTCTCTTCCCGCTAGGCATGACTCTCTTTCCTGAGGGAGTAGCCGCCCTAAAGATCTTTGAAGTTCGCTACCTTGATATGACGCGTGCAAGCTTTCGCGACAACGTACCCTTTGGCATCGTGACGTTGGATCGGGGATCCGAAGTACGGGAACCGACCAAGCAGGTCTCTTTCGCCGAGATCGGAACCCTGGCCGAAATCGGCGAATTTGAGGCAGTACAACCTAGCTTGTATGCCATTCGCTGCCGCGGTCAATCACGCTTTAAGATCGATCACTCCGAACAGATGCCCAATGGCCTGTGGCGCGCCGACGTGACACTCATCGAAGAAGACCCCAGTGTCGAGATCCCACCCGAACTCACAAAAAGTGCAACGACCTTGCAACGCGTCTTGCGCTCCATGGATGAGCAGGATATCCCAGACGACCAGCGCCCAATCTTCAAACCCTATCGTCTAAACGACTGCGGCTGGGTGAGCAATCGATGGGCTGAGTTACTGAACCTAAACGCCCAACAAAAACAACATCTCATGACGCTCGACAATCCGAGATTACGTCTCGACCTTGTTCAAGAGTTGCTCGAAGAAATGGGGGCCTTTCGGGCCCCCACCTAGCGTACAACCGTCGCAAGCGACGAGGTCAAGGACGCACAAAATGCGTGAATGCGCTTGCAAGCCTCTTCGAGGATCGCATCGGATGCGGCATAGGAAATACGGAAATAAGGCGCTAAGCCAAACGCCTCTCCAGGGACGACTGCCACCAGCTTTTCGTCTAATAACGCTGTCGCAAAATCAAGGTCGTTATTGATTTTTTTACCCTTGGGAGTCGTTTTTCCGAGCGTTCCGGCGCAGCTTGGGTA
>CAMBPA010000101.1 GCA_945869355.1 Bordetella parapertussis | reverse complement strand
CCATGCAGCTCACAAAAGCTTAGCTTTTTTTATGATGGCCAGCGTTTGTTTGCCTGTGGGAGCGCCCGCCACCGCGATCGCACGATCACATCAAGTGCGCTTAGCGCTGGGATACTCTTGCGGTGAATTCATCATGCGACATGGCTGCCCTGAATGAGCTGCTCGGTAAGCCCTGTTAGACCGTGTCCTATTCCTGAAACAACTCAGTCCGACAGAAATCCAACGTCGTTTGCTGTGAAGCCAAAATAGCGCGGCCTAATTGCGCAGACCAATGCACGGCTCCACCACCGGCCCGCGACCACTCGTTCAAACGCCGGGTGTAGAGCTGTAAATCGTATTCATGCGTCACGCCAATGGCCCCGTGGACGGCATGCGATACCGAGACAATTTTACTGACTGCTTGGCTCGTGTGTGCTTTGGCTAATGCGGCAAGCATCGGTAGTGGCTCCCACGATTGACTACGACAGGCCATTTCTGCCGCCATGCGCGCACCAAACACTAATTCAGCCACTTCACTAATTTGTTGTTGCAAGGCCTGGAAGCGACCGATTGGCTTACCGAACTGCTCGCGCTGATTGGCGTGCGCGAGTGTCATCTCGAAGACGCGATCGGCAGCGCCGGCAATCAGTACCGATAGAGATAGGGCAAGTGCGTGCTCAAACTGCGGCGTGGACCAACTTCCTAGATGTGCGTCTTTCAACACCTCAGCAGACCAGGTCAGATCCGCATCCAGTGAGCCGTGACCACCAGAGCGCGCGACCTCAGCCTTAGCCACAGGACAGAGCCACACATTGTCGTCGTGCTGCACAAGCACCCAATCCGCAACATAGCCAAAACTCACTGCGTGGGCTGTCAGTCGTCCGGACGCGGATTGAACCTGATAGGGAGCCAACGTAATCGTGCCCTCAGGTACAGGCTTGCCAGCTTGATTCAACCACGCACGCGCAAACAATGTGTGTGCGTAAGGCAACGGGACGGCGTGACGGCCCATACAAAAAACGATCGGCCAGATATCGACCAAAGCGAGTCCGGTACCATCTGCGCTTTCTGGAACGAGCGCATCAGCAAAGCCCGCAGAAAGCAATGTTTCCCATAAAGCCGCGCGATCTGCACTGTCCTGCTCGACACTGCGTATCACGCTCGCGCTGCACTCTTGAGAAAAAAACCGATCTGCCGATTCGTAAAATGAGTTTTGCATGCCGATCACCGTAAGCCTAAACCGCGGGCAATGATTCCCCGCAGGATTTCGCGCGTACCACCGCGCAGCGAGAAGGTCGCACCCATCTGCTCCAGATAGCCTAGGGTGCGCAACAAATCACTTGATGCAACAAAGTCAGGACGCGCGCCTAGCCAGTTGGCGATTTGACGAATCAAGCGCTGTTCAAAATCGGTACCGTAATCTTTCACGACAGAAGCGTCGATCGCTGGGCTTTCACCCTCCACGAGCTTTTGCGTCACCGCCAGCGATAGCGCTCGCAACACAGACATTTCTGCCGCTAGTGCACCGACTAGGGCTTGGGTCTCTGTATCCACTATTTTTTGTGCACGGACCTCGTCAAGCCAGCAGTCGAGCAAAGCAATGCTCGAGTAGATGCGTTCGGGACCGCTACGCTCAAACGCGAGCTCGGCATTGACTTGATCCCAACCCTGCCCTGGCGTGCCTACTAGCGCATCAGCGCCGAGTTTCACGTTATCGAAAAAGACTTCCGAAAAATGCGCATCACCGGCCATATCGACGATGGGTCGAATTGTGACGCCGGGCAGTTTGAGATCGATGATGACCTGGGACAAGCCTTTTTGGCGATCCGTGGTCTCACCGGACGTACGCACTAAGGCGATCATGTAATCACAACCGTGGGCGTTCGTTGTCCAAATTTTGCTGCCATTAAGCCGCCAGCCATCCTCAGTCGGGGTGGCACGGGTTCTGATACTAGCCAGATCAGAGCCTGAACTTGGCTCGCTCATCCCGATGCAAAAAAAGGCTTCGCCTCGACAGATTCGGACGATGTAAAACTCTTTTTGTGTGTCAGTGCCGTAGCGCAAAATCAAAGGACCGCTTTGTCGATCTGCAATCCAATGCGAGGCAACCGGCGCGCCGGACGCTAACAACTCTTCAGACAGCACAAAACGCGAGAAAAAACCCTTGCCCGATCCACCGTAAGCGGCGGGAATCGTCAAACCCAGCCAGCCTTTGGCTGCAAGACGTCGGCTAAAGCCATCGTCGGTTCCCATCCAAGAGCGAGACTTGATGTGCGCAGGCACATCCCGCATTTCTTGCTGTAAGAAAGCACGAACCTCAGCGCGAAAGGCTCGCTCTTGTTCGGGCACCTGGGTGAACTCTAATGCGGTAAGCATATTCGTACGTGTCCGGAAATTAAGAAAACTCAACCTAGGATGCCTGAGGCATCTGACCGCAATATACTAGGAATACAGCGACGCCGATCCAAGCCCCGATTGTAGGGGTTTGAAGAGTCCGGGAACAATCACTAAGGATAAAGACATGAGTGAAACTAAGCTATTAGGCGCGGGATATATCTGGCAGGAACTGGCTGTCGGCCAGCGGTTTCGAACCTTCCGTCGCACTATTACCGAGACCGATATTGTGAATTTCATTAGCGTCACAGGGATGCTCGAGACTATTTTTATCGACACAACCTTCTCGCATGGCGCAATGAAAGGTCGCCCAGTACCCGGTGGACTCACCTACGGACTCATCGAGGGTCTATTAATGCAGGGGATGGTACAAGGCACGGGCTTGGCGTTGCTCGAGGTGCATAAAAAGATCTTGCAGCCCGTCATCGCCGGCGACACCGTTTGGGCTGAAGTCGAGGTCACGGGAATACGGCCAACGTCTAAACACAACAGAGCGGTCGTGACGTCACGCGTGGATGTGAAAAACCAAAACAATGTGGATGTGATGACCTATACGGCGGTCAGAATGCTAGCGGGCGAGCGCCACTAGTCGTGCGTTTCATCCCGCCAACGATAATCGCCTGACCTCGAAAGCTCGTCAGTGACTCCTGAATTAGGGACGAAAAATGGATATCGGCATGGTGTACCCATCATAGGGCTATTGAGCAACACCCGCCTTGATACAGATCAAGTGAGTAAAATTGATTTATTTATCTGACTTTATTCATGATCAAGCCAAACAATGCGCTCACGTTGGGGCAAGTGACCGCCTATCCTTCCGCCTATGATCCGGGACTGTTGTTTCCTATTTCCCGACAAGTTGGCCGTACCGATTTGAGCCTCGAGGCAGACCGCTTGCCCTTTGTAGGCTGGGATCTATGGAATGCGTACGAAGTCTCGTGGCTGACCCCGACGGGCATGCCTCGTGTGGCGCTGCTGCGCGTCCAAGTCGATGCATTGAGTCCGAGCATCGTTGAATCCAAATCATTCAAGCTCTACCTGAACAGCATCAATCAGACGCGGTTCGCATCGAGCCAAGCGCTGCTAGACACCTTGAACAGAGATCTCTGCGCAGCGTGCGATAGTCCGGTCAAGCTGTCCTTGATCGAAAGCGCTGCGTTTGCGCAGCAACGCATCACTGAACCTTCAGGAATATGCCTGGACGATCAAGACTTAGTGATCGATCGTTACACACCAGACGCCAACCTATTGTGCAACGTGCCATCATCGGATGTAGTGACGCAGTCGCTTTATTCGCGCCTGCTGAAATCCAACTGCCCGATTACTAATCAGCCAGACTGGGCGTGTGTACAGATCGACTACACCGGGCGCCAAATTGATTTAGGCGGTCTCCTGAAATACATCGTCTCATTTCGGGATCACGGTGGTTTTCATGAGCACTGTGTAGAAAAAATATTCACCGATATCATGCATCGTTGCAAAGCGAGCACGTTATCGGTTTATGCGCGTTACACGCGTCGAGGTGGATTAGACATTAATCCTTGGAGGGCGACCCCAGGCATGGCGGCGCCCGAACAGCAGCGCAGCGCCCGACAGTAAGGCAGTTGGAGACCGAGAAAAACCCAGTTAGTGGGTTTTCTCGCGTATGACGGGCCAGGCGCGCCGCAAGTAATACAGCATTGACCAGACAGTCAAGATTGCGGCTATGAATATTAAGACGGCCCCGATGCGTGCGATCGGGAGTCCCGAAAAATCGCGTTGGTATAGCAAACACGGGATCGCAATCATCTGCGCAGCCGTTTTAAATTTACCCAGCCAATGCACCGCAACACTTGCGCTCGCCCCTAGCTGGGCCATCCACTCGCGCAGCGCGGAGATCGTGATTTCTCGTCCAATAATCACAAAGGCAATCATCACATCGACACGATCAAGGTTGAGCAACGCTAACAGTGCCGCGCAAACCATTAATTTATCCGCGACAGGATCCAAAAACGCACCAAAAGCGGAAGTCTGATTCCAACGCCGGGCTAACCAACCATCAAACCAATCGGTCAGCGCCGCCACAACAAAGGCGATACAAGCCCAGGTATCGCGTGCGGGCACGCTTAGCCAGGACTCAGGCAAATAGAACAAGCCCAGAACCAGTGGGATCATTGCTATACGCAACCATGTCAGGAAAATAGGAAGATTAAAAGGCATGTGGCTATGCTAACCCAACTAGCGCAGGGCGAAGTAGATGCGTTCGGCCAATTCTGGCGAAATCCCTTCCACCGAGCCGAGATCTTCAATACTGGCGTTGGCTACCCCACTAAAACCGCCAAACCGTGCCAACAGCTTTTGCCGCCGCTTCGCACCAATCCCATCGATATCCTCTAATCGCGAAACATTGCGAGCTTTTGCGCGTTTGGCTCGCATACCCGTGATCGCAAAGCGATGCGCCTCGTCGCGAATCTGGGCGATCAACATGAGCGCAGCCGATGTTTCGCCCAAAACGAGTGGTTCGCGTTCATCAGCAAACACTAATGTCTCCAGACCGACCTTGCGATGATCCCCTTTTGCTACACCCACCAACACTTCAATAGACAGACCAAGCTCCACGAACACCTGGCGGGCGATTTCGACCTGCCCTTTTCCACCGTCAATCAATACCAGACCCGGCATCACGGCTTCACCATCGGCCACCTTACCAAAGCGGCGTGATAGCACTTGACGCATCGCCGCGTAATCGTCGCCAGGGGTAATGCCAGCGATGTTATAGCGCCGATACATCGACGGCTGCATCGCATGATGGGCGTACATCACACACGAAGCCTGCGTGGCCTCCCCCGTCGTATGACTGATATCGAAGCATTCAATATGCAAGGCTTCAAGCGCCATCGGATCCGTATCTAAATCCAACGCCTCGGCCAACGCCAGCGTGCGTGCGCTTCGCGCACCGGATTCGGACAGTGCGTTGGCCAAGGCCATTTCGGCATTGCGCAACGCCTGCTCAAGCCAAGCACGACGCATGCCTTGCGGACGACTTAAAAACCGGGATTTTGTCGCACGCGATTCCGCAAGTAAATCGATCAATGCTGGGTCAGGCAACACATGAGAACCAACCACTGCAGCCGGCAAAGGATGATCAATATAGTGTTGCGCAACAAATACCTCTAGCACGTCGGACAGAGAGTCTCCGTCGGTGTGGGTAGGGAAAAAAGCCCGATCACCCAAGTGTCGACCGCCACGCACCATCGCCAGATTCACACACACGCGTCCGCCTGAAGCGGCAATCGCAATGATGTCGGTATCCCCATGATCCGTATCTTCCATAGTTTGTTGGTGCAAGACTTTAGCCAGCGCACCCATTTGATCGCGCAGCAAGGCCGCTTGCTCAAACTCGAGCGCCGCAGACGCGGCTCGCATGCGCTGCTCAATGTCGCCCATGATCTCTTGG
>CAMBPA010000100.1 GCA_945869355.1 Bordetella parapertussis | reverse complement strand
CTCCGAAGACATCGACAAACACATCAGAAACGGCAAGCAATGCACACGCCTAGCGCTTACCTGGAATGATCGCGTGTCCTTCGTACTAACCGAAAATCTAGATATCAAGAGAGTCGCGCCTCAGGACGTCCTAGACGAGACAGAACAGTCTGACATCGATCATGAGGCCGAAAAGTTTGACAGTGACATGACTTTAATGAGCGCAGAGCTCAATCAATTACTCAGCGCCCTCCTGAATGCCTTAGAAGAAAAAACGACGACCCAAAAGGTGAATTGATATGGACCTAATGATCCAAAGCAGTGTTCAAGAAACAATCGAGGGGGGGCTCGTGCTCGGCATTACGATCGAAGACCTGCGCGTGCAGGCTTACATCGTCATTTCAAAAATTGACATTCATGTCGTCGAAAAAATCATTCCGCAAACCATCTTTGAAAGCGACGCACAAATCCACGTCGCTGGAATCGCGAGGGGGACGGATGTCACCGAAGAAATTGTGCAGATTCTTGAAAATATGGAAAACGGTGATGTCGTCGCATTTTTATGCGAAGACGCCATCACATACGGCGAAGCACTCGCCGTGCTCGGCATCAAGCACTAGGTTTCAAATTTTTTTGCGCAACTGCATGAGTAGCAGCGCCACGACACCAAGCCCCATGACCCATAAGGACACATCCACCGCATTTTTACTCGCAGCATAGGTAATGCTCGAGTAGGTCACATAAGCGCAAGTTAAGCAAAACAAAATGGGGGTAAACGGATAGAGAGGAACCTTAAAAGGACGCTCTGCCGACGGATCTTTCACCCGCATCACGAACAAGGACACGCCCACCAAAAACAAGAAAAACCAAAATACCGGTGCTGTGAATTCGACCATTGCACCAAAGCCATCGGTCTGCCACAAACCGAAAATGACCAGCACGAGGCTAATGGCGGACTGCACCCATAACGCTCGCGTCGGGGAGCCTCGACCACCCTCCCAATGCCCCATGAATGACAAGGCGGGCCAATCTTTGCCCAAAGCATAGTTTGTACGTGCACCCACAATCATGGTTGCATTGATGCTGGTCAGCGCAGCAGCTGCCACAAACACGCCGAGTACGCGTTCACCCGTCGGGCCAAACGCCTGTCCCATCAAGTCAGCGGCTGCAGCGTTACTGCTCGCCAACCCCTTTAAACCCAAGCCTGAAAGTAAGGCGAAATTCACAACCACATAAATAATGATTAAAACAAAAATACTGATGACGATGACCGGGACGATCGCTCTGCGTCCGCCGTGCACCTCGGCAGAAATATACGCTGCTTCATTCCAACCGCCGTACGTCAGCAGCACGAATACCATCGCCAAACCAAACATCCCAAGACTTGGTGTTGATGAAAAATAAGTAGGCGATGCGGGCGCATCACTCGCAACATAAAACCCAGCCACTGCCACTAGAATCAACCCAAACACTTCGGTCAGCGTCAGCAGCGTCTGCACCCAAGACGCGGCAGAAATACCGATCAAGTTCACAATTGTCAAAACAAGTACGACACCAATCGCCCAAATCGCGGTCGAGTAAGGCCCAAGGTTCAGTGCCTTACTCATATAGTCGCCAAATACAAAGGCCAATAGAGCAATCGATCCCGTATTGATGACCATTGCCTTGGCCCACGCGTAAAGAAAGGAAATCGGCTTACCCAAGGCACGCGCTAGAAAATGATAGTCGCCCCCTGCATGCGGGTAGGTCGTCGCGAGTTCTGCATAGCACAGTGCGCCCGCGAGCGAAATAAGCCCACCTGCCAACCAGGCTACCAGCAGCCATCCCGCGTCTCCCGTTACCCCCGCCACCATGGAGGGGGTTTTGAAGATACCTGCACCAATAACAATGCCGACAATGATTGCGATCG
The DNA here is from genome assembly GCA_945869355.1 of Bordetella parapertussis. Taxonomy (GTDB): domain Bacteria; phylum Pseudomonadota; class Gammaproteobacteria; order Burkholderiales; family Burkholderiaceae_B; genus Zwartia; species Zwartia parapertussis_F. Next base: position 3,951 of record CAMBPA010000100.1, on the reverse strand, counting down.
CACTAAAGGGTGATAGTCTTTTTGAAGGTTCGTTATTGTTTGCAGGCGCGTTCATAAAGGATCAAACTTTTATTGTTAACTGCGAGTACCCGAAACTTCGTACAGTGGCGAATTCTCGAGCACATTACCTGTTAAAGCGTTGCCCTTGATTTCGACATCAAAAATGCGTGACTGACCGCTCGGGTCGACGAAGTTGAATTTCAGACGATTACCCGTGAGGACTCCACCGAGAATGGGCTGTGACTTACCCTTAATCGTGAGCGTACCGCCCACTTTTTGGTAACGCTGGGTTAACTCAAGAACGTCGCCCTGCCCGCCATCGATGCCCTTGATCGACCATTTGCCCGCTGCATTGCCGGGAACTACCCAAAAGTAACCCTGCGTGTAGCCCGTCCCAATCACTTGATCAGGTTCCCAGTCGCCCATATTAAAAGAGTTGGTCGCGACACGCGTGCCAGGCGCCATCTTAAGAATCGTCGGGCGCAGCTTCAGATTGAGATCAGGCCACAAATACATCGTCAGCACATTGGCCTTGGAGAAGTCTTCCACAAAAATGTCGCCGTGAATGATCTTGACCTTGTCTGAAACGCCAGCGCGTTCCGCATTGCGGGTTGCAAGCGCTGCCATATCTTTGTTGTATTCAATACCGACTGATCGGGCACCATAGTTTTTTGCTGCGGCAATAGCGATTTTTCCATCACCCGCCCCCAGATCAAACACCAGATCATTCGGTCCAACATTCGCAGCCTTGAGCATGGCATCCGCCACGGCATCGTTGGTGGGTACCCAAATCACATCTTTACCGCTTTGCCCGACGGAGGGCTGATACTTGTCGTCACCTAATGTCGTGCCATACGCAATCTGGCCAAAAGCCTGCGTGACGGTTAATCCAAGGGCAAGAGCCGTTGTGGATAGCACTAAACGAATATTCATGATTGACCTCGCTAATCGGTGTGGAAAGTGTGAATGCAGTGTAACTACAAAATCAGACCGCAAAATTTAGCATTTGGCGGCAAAAAAAACAGCTAATTCTCGTACGGACTTGACGATGGCTTGAAAATTACTCATTGAGAGGCGATTTGCCGGTGTGGAGCCTCAGCCGCATATGGTCAGGCACCTCCTGTCCAGCGTCTGTGAAGGCCTTGCGCAAAGCCCCCATTTGGGGACCAAAAATGCCGCTACGATTGTCGCTCGCCCACTGTCTCGAGGTCTGGAGGGTTGTCAGACTCCCTTGAAAACGCGGCATCACCCAGCGTGCGAAAAGCTCATAGCTCCTTAAGGTCTGCTCGCGTGTTGCCCACTCATGCGAACGGAACAATACGGCTCCTGCACCGCCATCAGTAAAAGATAACAACCGCTCTATTCCTGCCGCAACGGTTTCGGGCGAACCGACAATGGTTGTCCCCGCCTTCAGCCCTTCGGCCAAGGGATTTTCGCTGCGCATCGGCGGGCGCCCCAAGGTTTCACTAAAGTAGCTTAAGGTCTCAAGCCGCTCGCCTTTGCGCACTTCAGCGACCGCCTGCTCATCTTCTTCGGCCACATGGATATTGACGACCAAGCGCCAGTCATCCCGCCGCATTGTCTTCCCGAACTTGGCGGCTTCGGCCTCACCGAGCTTCCATTGTTCTGCCAACTTCTGTGGCCCACCCGGTAAGCCCGCCCCCAAGGAAATCATGCCCACGCCATGCTTCGCAGCCGTTAATACCCCTGAAGGGGTGGTCGAACTTGCCACCGCAATCGGAAAGCCACCCTTGGTATACGGCGCAAGATGTAAGCGCGCATCATTGAGTTCGAACCAGTCTGTCTTTAAGTTGACCGGCTCCTCACAAGCCAGCAAACGTATGATCGCACCAAGAGACTCATCCATCATGGGACGCTGGCGCTCCGCCTGAATCCCCATCATGTAGGCATCCGATACCAGGGCTCCGGGACCGCAGCCCAACATGACACGCCCACGCGTCATGTGATCGAGTTGTACAAATCTCTGCGCCACCAGAAATGGATGATGATATGGCAGGCTTGTCACGCCTGAGCCCAACATAATGCGACGCGTCCTGTCTGCGGCAACGCCAATAAATATCTCTGGCGATGCGATCGTCTCCCACCCTGCTGAATGATGCTCGCCGATCCAAGCCTCGTCGTAGCCAAGATGATCCAACCATTCGACGAGTTCTAAGTCGCGGGCAAGCGCGAGTGTCGGATTATCCCCCAAGCGATGAAACGGAGCCAAAAAGATTCCGAACCTCAACCCTGCGTGCGCCATCAATGTCACCTGTCTTCGTCTTATTTTCCGCTTTTATAGCACAGGGTTACTTGTGCAATAGCCTCTACCTCTTAGGATGCGTCTGGCTCATCGCCAATCCAGGCAATGCGCAACAAGTTGGTCGAGCCCGGCACGCCAAACGGTGTTCCAGCAATGATTAACAACGCTTGCCCTGGACGCCCAAATCCGTGTTTTTCTGCGGCCTGTGTCGCACGCATCACGATTTCTTCTGTGCTGTCCACATCGGCTGCTTGAATGGAGTGGACCCCCCACACCAAGGAAAGTCTGCGCGCTGCAGCCGCCACCGGCGTCATACTCAAGATTGGAGCGCGTGGACGCTCGTGGGCAACACGCAACGTCGTCGCCCCTGAAGAGGTATAGGCAACCGTGGCAGCAACCGGCAAGGTTTCCGCAACCGTTCGAATAGCGGCCGATATTGCATCACGCGCATCGTTCTTTCTGTGCGAATGCACGGCATCCATCATGATCCGCTGCAGGGGATCTGTTTCAGTACTTTTAAGAATACGATCCATCATCGTGACGGCCTCAATCGGATACAAACCTGAGGCAGACTCCGCAGACAACATCACTGCATCCACGCCATCATAGACAGCCGTCGCAACATCGCTGACTTCCGCGCGCGTCGGCACCGGTGAAGTAATCATCGACTCCAGCATTTGCGTTGCGACGATGACTGGTTTTCCAGCCTGCCGACAGGCCCGCACAATCCGCTTCTGAATCACTGGGACGTCCTCTGGCGGTAACTCAACCCCCAGATCTCCCCTGGCCACCATCACACCATCTGCCGCAGCAACGATTGCCTCGAGTGAATCGACCGCCGCGGGTTTCTCGAGTTTAGCCATCACCCAGGCACGATTACCAACAATCGCTTTGAGTTCCGCAATATCTTCGGGGCGCTGGACAAAAGACAAGGCAATCCAATCCACCCCGATACTCAAACCAAAATCAAGATCTTCTCTATCCTTAGTGGTCAGTGCGGACAGGGGCAAAATGGCACCGGGCACATTAACGCCCTTTCGATCAGAGATCACACCCGCGTTCAAGGCTTCCACGTCTGCAAAGGTAGGGCTAGACGCCAGCACACGCAGACGCACTTTCCCATCATCGATCAACAAGTCATCGCCCGGCTTGATCGCCGCAAAAATTTCGGGATGCAGCAAAGGCACACGGCTTAACGTGCCTGGCGCGGGGTCCAAGTCTAGGCGCAGTTTCTGACCGATGGCGAGCGATAGCTTTCCGTCGACAATCTTACCTAGACGCAGTTTTGGGCCCTGCAAGTCCATCAAGATTCCGACGGGGCGGCCCACGTCGGCCTCAATTTGGCGAATCGCGTCATAGCGTGCCTGATGGTCCGCGTGGGTACCGTGGCTGAAGTTCAGCCGAAATACATCAACGCCTGCGTCGAACAGATGTCGAATCATGGCCGGTTCGCTGCTGGCTGGCCCAAGCGTGGCTACAATTTTGGTGTTACGGTCGCGGTGCGAGATCGCATCCAGTTTCATGTATCAGGGCCTATAACGTATCGGTTTATTTTGCTGGATTTATTCGGTCAGGGGACTGATTTCAGGCATACTATTGCCACCATAATACCCGCCTCGAAAGACAAACACTATTGGAGTCTTACTATGTCTGTCGCCACCCAGAACTCATCAGCCACCTTACGTGTC
>CAMBPA010000099.1 GCA_945869355.1 Bordetella parapertussis | reverse complement strand
GTCAGCGTTCCCACAAATGGCCGCCCGTCGAATGTTTCGGAAACCCCCTTCGGGTTAACAACAAACAGAGCGCAGACACTTCTGCTTGTGGCGGGGCTTGCTTGTTGTGTGGCGATGTCTATGCCACAGGTGCATATCGTCGCCTATTGTGTCGACTTGGGATTTGGCCCCGCTCGTGGGGCAGAGATGCTTTCATTGATGCTAGCGTGCGGGGTAGTCAGCCGTTTGGTTTCTGGCGTGATTTGCGATCGCATCGGAGGTATCAAAACGCTTCTGTTAGGCTCGGCCTTACAAGGCATTGCCTTGTTGATGTTCCTGCCATTCGATGGGCTCGTATCCCTTTATTTAATTTCTGCGATGTTTGGTTTGTTTCAAGGCGGAATTGTTCCGTCCTATGCCATCATTATTCGTGAAAACTTCCCTGCGGCAGAAACGGGTCGTCGGGTGGGTGCCGTCATTATGGCGACGATGTTAGGGATGGCGCTGGGTGGCTGGATGTCGGGAAAAATCATTGACCTGACGGGCTCTTATCAGGCTGCGGTGATGAATGGAATTTTGTGGAACCTACTCAATTTATCCATCGCGACTTGGCTATTTCTCCGGGTTCGCCGCATGAGTCGCACCGCTGCAACGACCCCTTAAGTGTTCTGAACTTAACTACGAAAAACGGTTGTCTACTACAGAGCGATAGCGTTGTTCTAGCTCATCAGCCGACGCGATGCTGATACCAAGATCTTGCACGAGGCCGTTGTTGAGTCCGTATACCCAACCATGTACGGTGATGGGTTGCCCACGTGCCCATGCGTCTTGAACGCTTGTGGTTTGACAGACGTTGACGACTTGCTCGATCACATTAAGCTCGCACAGACGATCCATACGTTCTGTGCGCTGTACAAGTTTTCCCATGTAAGTCCCATGCTTGTCGTGTACGTCCTTGATATGGCGAATCCAGTTGTCCGCAAGACCCACACGTATGTTTTCAAGGGCAGCCCGTACACCGGCGCAGCCGTAATGACCCACGACAATGATGTGTTTGACTTTTATTTGGTCGATCGCGAATTGAATCACCGACAGCGCATTGAGATCGGTATGCACCACTACGTTCGCGAGGTTTCGGTGCACGAAGACTTCACCCGGGGCAAGACCCGTAATCTGATTGGCCGGAACGCGAGAATCGGAGCAACCAATCCACAAGTACTCGGGCGCTTGCTGATTAGCAAGTCGATTAAAGAATTCTGGATCGTTCTTTTTAATGGAGGCGACCCACTCTTTGTTCTGCTCAAAGAGATTGACCAGTTTGTGAGGGTTGTTTGACTTAATCATAAGTGATGTAGTGTGAGGATTTTCAGACGCACGCGCCGAAATTATTGTTTGGCGCCCGAGAGCGTTAAGATTTCTTGAACCATTGCAAAAGAGTTGTCGTCAAGCAGACTGACCTCATCGGTTCGGTAGCCACCGTCGGGCATCACACTGAGGGGCGCTTGAAACTGGACCAGTGCGCTACCCAACACCAAGACATCTTTGCCGCTTGAGGTGAGCGTGAAACGAACTAAGTCTTTTGCGTGCCTAGCGAAGTCACTATTGACTGCAGACACAACGAGTTGCTCTCTGAGCACATCGGTTTTATAGCGAACGCAAATAATCTCGTCGCCCGAAGGTTGAATATGAAGTTGTTTGGTCGAACACGCACCCATGATCGCGTTTTTGACGGTGACGATCGAACTGCCCGCAAATATCGCTTCAGCCACTCTGGAGGCCTTGGGTTTTGGCGGTGCCGCAGGCTTGTCGGTGCTGCAGGCTGCGAGCGTCATGAGCGCTGCGAAACTAAAGACGAGTTGAAGCTGACGAAGCATAAAGACCTCTAAGGCGAACCAAGCGGATGGACTGTGGCAAGCGTTACGCCATCACTTCGCCACCATTAACATCCAGTGTAATCCCTGTGACGAACTTATTTTTGTGAGAGGCTTTGACCGCCGTCTACGGCAATGGTTTGGCCCGTGACCCAGGAGGCGAGGTCGCTGGATAAGAATGCGGCAACGCGACCGATTTCCTCTGGTGTACCGAAACGACCTGAGGGAATGCGAGCCAATGTGCGATCGTAGAGCTTAGTGTTTTCGCGCTTGGCTTTGTCCCACGTGCCCCCTTCGAAGAAGATGGACCCCGGTGCAATGCAATTGACGCGAATTTTCTTCGAGGCATAGGTAAGCGCTTGCGTCTGTGTATATTCCATCACTGCTGCTTTAATTGCACCGTAGGGCGGTGTGCGCACGCTGGCGCCGAGCCCGGAGATCGAAGAAATGTGGATGATGCTGCCCCCTTCTTTCTCTAAAAAAGGAATCGCAGCATGACAGGCGCGCACCAGCGCCATGAGATCGATCTGCACACTCGCGGCCCAGCCTGCTTCGTCATCCGTTCGGCCAAAGCCAGAGGCGTTATTGACCAAGATATCGATGCCACCCAGTTGTTGTGCGGTGTGTTCAACCCAGCTTTTGATGGCGGCAGCATCGGCGAGATCACAAGTTGTCGCGAGGACTTTGTGGCCGTACTGCTTGAGGCTCTGAGCAGCTTGATCGAGCGGGCCTTGCGTGCGCGCGCAGATAGACACGTCCGCACCGGCCGAAGCCAGACAGTGCGCAATGGCAAGCCCGATGCCTCGACTGCCACCCGCCACAAGCGCGCGTTTACCTGCTAGATCAATTTGCATGCCTCAACCCCCAAGAATCATTACGCTTCAAAATAGAAAAACCCCCGAAATCATACCGACTCGGGGGTCTCTTTAGGGTATTTAAGTCAGACTTAGCCGGTTGTGACGTCCTTATTGCGCGTATTTTTGAATTGACCCGCCGCCAGCACACCCACAATCGCCAGCGCGATTAGACCCCAGCGTAGGGCGGTTGCGGTGACGCCTTCGCTATAGAAAAACGGCTTAAGCAACTGCTCGTTAATGACCATCATCGCTGCGGTGTAAGCAAGAACGGCTGCGCCTAACTTGATCACGATAGGGAAGCGCTCAACGAGCTTGAGCACAAGCGTACTTCCGAAGACGACGATCGGTATGCTGATCAGCAGCCCGAGTACAACCAAGTCAAAGGCACCTTGGGCGGCTCCCGCTACGCCCAGGACGTTGTCGATCCCCATCAGCGCGTCAGCGACGACGATGGTTTTCATCGCACCCCAGAAAGAGTTGACTTGAAGGTCGTGCTCAGCGCCATCGTCGGTATCGACCAATAACTTATACGCAATCCAAAGTAGTCCAAGCCCACCCACAAGCATCAAGCCTGGAATTTTGAGGAGCCAGACAACGACCAGGGTCATGGACGATCGCACCACAATCGCGCCTACCGTTCCCCAAATAATGGCCTTTCTTTGCAGCGCAGGGGGAAGTTTGCGGGCCGCCAAGGCGATCACAATTGCGTTGTCGCCAGCAAGAACAAGGTCAATGAGGACGATCGCCAGAAGCGCCGACCACCATGCTGTTGAGAAGAGTTCCATCTGTTAAAACCTCAAGTAAAAGTCAATACAAGATCAGTCAAAAGACCGTATAGGCAGCGGTGGTTTCAGGGATTGGAGAGTCTCTGATCGAACCGCGCCATGCGAGCTAGAGCATGGTCATCGGATCGACAGTCTTGCTCAGCACAGAAGCCTGTGGCTTCGCCCAACCAGCCGGACGGTGTAACGTCGTATTGACGACTGGTTGAAGATGTAAACACCTATGCCGATGACGATGGCATTTACAACTTGAGCTACTCCCTATCGAATCTTTAATTTAACAAGAATATTACGGCAGGTAAACAAAATAATTACAAAACATTACATTGACCATGATAGCAAAGTGGGTTAATTGTCCGTTTAAGCTTTAAGCGTTCTTTTACTCGCCGAAAGCGATCTGCGCTACATTCCTGTGACTCAGACTATTCGATAGAAGCCGTTGTGCGAGCGTTGGTATGTGAGCAGTTTGGACCCCCTTCAGAGACGCCTGAGAACGAGACCCAAAAGCATTTGCCTGCCATGCAAAAAATGATGAATACGCTACAACGCTGGACACTTAAAGGTCGCATTCAGCCAGGCGTGACCAAAACCTATCCGCTCACCGGCCTGACCGATGCGCTGGCTGATTTGCATCATCGTCAGGTAACAGGCAAGCTCGCACTCGACATTCTTGGAGACGTAAAAAAATGAAATATCAAATAACTGTAGCTCGTCTAGGTGGCTTGTCGCGCACGGTGGTTCTTGGAGGACTGGTTGCGGTCATGCTGTGTGCCCAAGCAACAAGCGTTGCACAAACAGCAAGCTCCTTCCCCAATCAACCGATTCGTATGGTTGTGCCTTACCCTCCGGGTGGACCAACCGATATCACGGCGCGTGTGGTGGCGGCTGAGATGTCCAAAACGATTGGTCAAAACATTGTGATCGATAACCGTCCAGGTGCAAGTGGGATGATCGGCTCGGAGATGGTGACAAAGTCGACGCCTGATGGCTATACCCTACTGGCCAATGCTTCGATTCATGTGATCAATCCCAGCGTCTATCCCGACATGCGCTTTGATGCGATCAAAGACTTCGTACCGATTACTCAACTTGCACAAGTGCCGTTGGTGTTAGTGGTGCCTGCAAATTCTCCGATCAAAAGTGTGAAGGACCTCGTGGAGTATGCGAAGGCCAATCCCGGCAAGGTGAATTTTGGCTCTGCAGGGAGCGCTTCTGCACAACACCTGGCCGGCGAGTCGTTCAAGATTGCTGCGGGCATTCAGATGCAGCACATCCCATATAAAGGTAGTGCGCCCGCTTTGACCGACTTGGCGGGTGGGCAGTTGCAACTGATGTTTGATTCCATGCCTTCGGCCACTCCCATGATCAACTCGGGAAAATTACGCGCGATCGCAGTGACGACAACGACCCGAGCGAAGGCGCGCCCAGACTTGCCAACGATTGCAGAGTCGGGCTTTCCTGGTTTTGATATCAGCACGTGGTACGCCTATTGGGCACCCAAAGGCACCCCTGCGGATGTCGTAGAGAAACTGGCGGCATCAGCGGCCCAGGCATTGAAGAATCCTGAGGTCATTGCGAAATACGAAGCAATGGGGGCGGAGCCCGTCGGCTCCACGCCCGCACAGTTTGCCGCCTACGTAGAAAGTGAAGCAAAAAAATGGAATGATATTGTCAAGAAGTCTGGTGCAAAACTCGACTAAGCGTATCGATTAAGGTCTGGCTAAGAAGGGTTCCCAAACCAGATCTTGTTGAATATGCCGTCTTTATCGATCAACAAATGTTTAAGCCCAGCCAAGATGTGCACCAGGGCTAAAACAATCAACACGATGGCAAGCGTCCCGTGTATGCCAAGCAGTTGTTTTGCCAAGACTTGATCCACAGGGACACCAGGCATCGCGGGTAAGTGGTATCCCCCCAGGGTAATCAGTGCTGGAAAGGCAGTGACCCCGGCCCAGCCAAACAGTGGCATGGCGAGCAACAGCAGGTAAAGGCTCGCGTGGACGAGCCGTATCAGCTTGCGCTGGATCTGGGGCAGTGGGGCGGAGTCGGGGACAGTTTGTGTCCGCGCTCTAATCGCCAGGCGCAGCCCAACGATCAATAGGGCAGCAAAACCCAAGGCCTTATGCCAGGCGTACAAGGTGTTCGTGAGGGCGTCCCAGATATTCGCTGCGGAACGGTCGGTCATCCAAAAACCGAGTACGACTAAAGCCAGTAGCAATAGGACGGTGATCCAGTGCACAAGGCGCAAGCTTAAGGGATATTTTGAGGTGGTTTGCATGGGAGCACCTTCGAAAGAAAAACTCACTCTACCGAAATTGTATTGATGCTGTCTATAATATTTTTACTATTCATATCCTTAAAACGCTAACGATCAAAGG
>CAMBPA010000098.1 GCA_945869355.1 Bordetella parapertussis | reverse complement strand
TGCCCGCCACCTTACTGATCGCTCGCCCAATATTCAACTGTCCTTGCAGTCGATAGGCGCGCGCGTAGAACCCCTGAATACATACTCGATCGATCACGGGCTGATACTGCAGTTCAGGTGCAAGGGACTGGAGAACGTCGGTGGCATTACTTGCGTGGGCAACCCCGATCAGCAATACGCCGATTGAACTCAGCCTGAGAAGGTGATTGATCATTTTTTCATCGCACCGAGTTTCGTGGAGCCAAATCTCCCCAAGCACTGAGCCAGTCGAGCTGTGGTCTTGGGCGCCGCCAAACCGCATCGATATACTGAGTGCGTGTGATCACCTGCGCTGCCAGACGCCGACTTTGCTGTGCGGAGCGCTGCCAAAAGGTATTTGAATTGCCGATATTCACATGTATCGACTGGCTTGACCGTGATCTCCCGTCACCTGTGTACAAGTAGCTATGCCGCTGCACTGTTGTAATGATCTTTGGGGCAAGATGAAACTGACTAACGGAGGTGGCCGGCAGGCGTTGGGTATCAGTTGCTCGGAGAAACTTTCCTGAACTAGACCCCAATAGCTCGTTTTCCCTATCAAGCTGATGATGTGGGCCTGCAATTGGACTTTCAGCAACCCTTGCATCGGTTCGACCGATGAAGACAGCGAGTGTACTTTCCTGAAGAGCGACCAGCGTCAACTGACGCAGCGTTGCCGTAAAGTGAAGACCAAACAATAGAGCAACAAGCGCACCCAGCAACAGCAGGGACTCAACGAAACCTTGCCCCGCCTGAACGTTGTTACGAGGCGTCATTGGCTGCCTCGAACGGGGTGAGATTGAAGTACGCGTAGCTCCGGGACCCGAACCAGACGCGCAAGCCAAAAGGGTTTAAAGAGGCTGGCTGCCTCCGCTCGTCGATTCTTGCCCGCTGAAGGATCCAAGAAGTAAGTCTCTGCAGCAGAGGTTGAACTCAGACTCGGATAGTCAAGCCAGCGCTGCACAACCTGTATCACAAGCTGAGCCGAGGTACCGTGTGCAGCGAGGCTTAGTCGCGTGTATCGCGCTGGTTGGCGAACACGCCACACCACAGGCGCTTGATTTGCCCATCGTTCGGCTAACGGATTGCGCGTTCCACCAAATATATTCCAACCGGACCATGCACGTTCTCCCGCCCACTTCCAAAACGGCTTTCCTTGGAATGTTTGCATCGGCTCATCAAGCGAACCTTGTACGTCGGATCCATTAGAGCGCGTTCCAATCGTCGCCCAGCCCATGGGGTACTCTCGGTAGTAGCACCCAATGACCCGATTAAAGCGGACATTATGGAACGATTGATTCTCATCACTGCGCCAGACTCCATCGCGTGCGAGCGACAACGTCCCACGACGCCTTAATTGATGCTGCCTCCAGGGACATCTGAGGTTGACGCCATTAAAGCTTCTTGCAACGGACCGCCTATCGTCGAGATATCGATACCGCGCTCGTGCGTTTTGTAACATTCCAAACCACTCGTCATCGGTGGTTGGACGATTAATAATGAAGCGATGCGTATCGTCGTGCAGGATCCGAACCTGAACGCCCAAGGCATCTAGCGAAGTACCGCGGTCCGCAGAGCCGCTGCGGCCAAGGTTCCTCACCAGTGTAGTTTTCAATATCTGATTGATCTCGGACGAGGTATCTATTCTCGACTCGCGAACCTGATTAAGCACCGTATGTATAAGTTGTTCGTGTTGTTCGAATGCACTGCTCAGCGCGTTGCGCAGAAGTGTGTCGCTCAGCCCACCAATCCGAGAAGACAAATATGCGCTGCCGTGATGTGTGCCAAAACGAAAGCTCAGCAAAGATGCCGGCGGGTTGCGGATTGTGGCTTGTCTTGCAAGTCTCGAACGAAAACGCTCCGCGGCGGCCATTGAGAAGAGATGCAGTTGCGCGACCTGATGCGCGAGTTGGGTTCGATTCAAATAAGCATGCAGATTAAGATTGCGCGCGTAAATGAGGGCGGCACTATAGGCGGCCGCATCGGTCGCACGATGCAGGGATGACTTGTTATGTACCCAATTTCCGACCTTAAGCATCAACAGCCACGCACTGACACAAAGCGCTAAGAGCCCAATGCCGAGCAGAAGCGCCTGCCCGGATTGCGCACTTGCGCTGTTGAGTCGTGAACGTCGTGCGGGTGCCATCGCGCGCATAGGCTTGTGATCAGTCCGCAAGATCGATTTGCATGATCAATTGCAAGGCTATCGACTGCTCTTGTCAGCGTTTCCCGTGAAATCGTTCAGGGATTTTCGTTTCGTCTCAGCCTTAGCAGCCTGTGCGGCTGATTTAGCGACTCGGGTCTCTTGCGTGCCGTCCTCGCCTGCGAGCTCCTTCGCAATCGCGGCTGTTTGAGCACGCAGCACTTGGCCGAAGTATTGATACGTTGCGATCGCCGCGACAGCAACTAGGGCGACAACGATGATGTACTCGGTCATACCCTGGCCGCGCTGAGAGCATCGGTTAGAGGTCTGGCATGTACTAGACTGAAATATTGAACTCATCACAACTCCACCACTAAACTAAAGGAGTGGCGAGTGTGAATCAACAGACGTTACGGCTCAATACGCAAAGTACCGCATGGCTACTTTGATCAAAATTACCAACCGTAAAAGCGGCTCCAAGTCGTGACGTCTCCTTGCCTATCCACCGCTTGGTATTCAGGAAACTGTGCGCCTGTCGCACAAGCATGATTAGGCAGAATGCGAAGCTGCGAGCCAACTGGAAAACGCTTGACGATGTCTAAGTCAGGACTACCCACACGCGAGATAATGCCGTGCTCTTGATTTGCTCCAGAAATAACGTAGCCAGGAATAACATTTCCGGCTGCCTCACAGACCTGACCATAGCCATAATCTGTAACTTGCTTTTGCGTTCCCCGGTCTCGGCTCATGGCCATCCATCCCGCATCAATAATCGCCCATCCCTTTTCTTCTTGATGACCAATCACCGTTGTGAGCACACTTAACGCAATGTCATCGAGCTGACAAACGCCGACGTTGCGCATGACAAGGTCAAAAAATACATACACACCCGCCCTCACTTCAGTCACGCCGTCTAGGCCGGTCGCAGCCAAAGCCGTCGGCGTCGATCCTACGCTCACAACTGGGCAGGAGAACCCCGCTGCGCGCAGACGCTGGGCAGCATGCACGCAACCGAAACGCTCTTGCTCCGCCATTTGGACTAAGGCTTCAGGCGTATTGAGGTCATAACTCGATCCTGCATGGGTCATGACGCCTTGTATCACCATCCCTGCATCGGCAAGAACCTTGGCAACATCTAACAAACTGGCCGCGTCAGGCTTGATACCGGAGCGATGGTCATCTGTATCGATTTCAATCAACACTTTAAAGATGATGCCGCGAGTTTGGGCAAAGTTGGCAATTGCCTGTGCACTCGCCACACTGTCAGTCAGAATTTTTAAATCACAACCTTTCGCCTGCAGCGCAGCTGCTGGCGGCAACTTGTTCGCTGCAATACCGACCGCATACAGAATATCGCGAATACCTGAGTCAAAGAACTGCTCCGCCTCTTTAAGCGTTGAAACCGTGATTCCTTTGGCGCCCGCCTGCACCTGTGCGTGCGTGACCTCGACACACTTCGACGTCTTGACATGCGGGCGAAACGCTACGCCAAGACGATTAGTTTGTGCCTGCATACGATTTATATTTTGTGTCATGCGGGCGACATCGATCAATGCGACAGGAGTGATCAGGTCAGTCAGTTTCATTGTGCATCCAAGGTAAGTTAAGGCGGCGAATCGTACTATTTTATCGCTAAGGCATTATGATGGGGGCTGCGGTGCTGAACCGTCGAGATTTAGACCAACAAGGCCCTATTTGTTATTTTCAACCTTCTGTTTTCAACAACATGCTTGAAAGAATCGGTCCGCCAATCGTTACGTTGATTTTTAAGTTAATTGGCGCGCTTCCATTGCCGGTACTCCAAAGACTTGGTCGATTTTTTGGCTGGCTAGCTTGGTGCTTGCCCGGAAGCTACAAAGAGTCCGCAAAGAAAAATCTTCAGCATGCTTTTCCAGAAGCAGATCCCCGCATGCTGCGTGCAGCAATGATGGGTGTCGGTCAATTAATGTTTGAGATGACCTTTTGGTGGACTAGACGCGATGAGTCTGCACTGGATGCCACGCTGCAGTGCGACAACTGGCAGCAGTTCGATGAAGCCCTGAGTCAAGAGAAAGGGGTCATTTTGCTGTCGCCCCATGTTGGGTGTTTTGAACTGCTAGGCCCTATCTTTGGTGCGCGTTACCCCGCAACCGTCCTGTTTCGACCACCGCGCATGGTTTGGCTCTCGGACTGGATCATCAAGATGCGCTCGCGCCGGCAACTTACGATGGCGCCCGCAAATCAAAGCGGGGTACGCACGCTCGTGAAGACCCTTCTGCGTGGACGAATCATCGGCATCTTGCCCGATCAAGTCCCCCCGGATGGCGAGGGCGTTTGGGCTCCCTTTTTTGGCAAGCCTGCGTACACGATGACTTTAGTGCAACGCTTACAACACCTCTCCGGTGCAACGATATTTGTCTTAGCGGCTGAAAGAAAAGCGGTTGGGAAAGGCTATACCTTGCATTACAAGCGTCTTGATGCACCGCTACCCAATGAGCCCGAAGCCGCTGCAACCATCATCAACCGAGAGATGGAGGCGATGATTCGCAAAATGCCAGATCAATACCTCTGGGGATATAACCGTTACCGTCAGCCTAAAATCAAAGCAGTGAAGGCTAACGGTAACAACTAAGCGCGTCGTGCGTGTGTCGACAGCACTTCAAGAGCTGTTTTGCCAGAACCCGACTTGACAGAGGTTTTTACGACAGCCGTCATGCGACCTTGGTGAACGATCACAGACTGAGCCCGGACCGTCTCACCTTCACCAGGACTGATATAAGTTGCGGTCACGCCCGACAACAACCATTCCTCCCCAAGTGCAGCGCTTGCACACACCATCCCAATCGCTAAGATAATTCCACCTTGAACGTGTCCCACGCGATTCCCAATGTGCGGGCCGTTCTCAACATCACACATCGCACCATCAGTCGTAGACTGCGTATCAAGCGTCAAAAAGTGCGAAAGAAAATTTTGCCCGTACTGTTCAGAATCGAATACGGACTTCCGAACGCGATCAAGTATCCAGCGTTCTATTTCGTTAAGGCTGTGCAAGTCCAAGGAGGGATTATCCGGAGGCTTCTGAGATACCCACGGCACGGGAGGCAAGATCGTCCCTTGCGGCATCGGCATAATCATGAAGGCGGCACTGCCGATCGCAACGAGCGCATCGCCACTGGTCAAGCGCGTCTGGCTGATACCTTGGCGACCTTGCACACCTTGGAGGTGTGCTTGTGAGTGGCTTGTCGCGACTAGGTCTCCACAAGGTTCTACCCCCGTAAATTGGAGCGACAACGATACAGTCGCAGTTCGATGACGATCACCGATGTTATAGCGCAGACAGGTTGCCAGGCCCATATCGGCAAGAATTGCCTGAACAACCGTGTGAATTTGTCCGTTGCTACCAATGCTTTGCCCTTCTGGCTTTACATGAACGATCGAGTGATCCTGATCAGCCGAGTCATACGAAAAGTCAAAAAAGTTACCGCAAAAACTGTAGCCAGGCGTCCGGTTTAACGCAATGGCCCGCATCGCTTTCTTTACGATGACATGGTCGTCAATAGAAGGGGGATACATTTTTCGACACCTAAAAAAACAGAATATGGCTAGACCTAGCCCTTAATAAGACGGGCTAAACGCTGCGCAATGATAGCTTCTGCTTCATCCACAATACGCTGTACTAACTGCGCGCAAGTCGGAATATCGTGGATCAAGCCTTGCACCATGCCAACCGTCCAGATACCACCTTCCG
>CAMBPA010000097.1 GCA_945869355.1 Bordetella parapertussis | reverse complement strand
TCATATACAATCTAAACCACAGGCTTGTGAATCAGAATTTTGCTAGCTTTGATTTCGGCGATACGTGTTGTGCATGACATCAGAAGTCCGCTACTTAGTCATTTATGGCGTAACAAACTCAGGCAATACTTTTCGTCCCAGCGACTGGGCTGAACGGCTTGCCGGCGTTCTTGCTCCGTACCGCCCGCCCGCCACCTTGGGTGGACATCTATCTTATTCCCCCTACGCCGTACCGAGTACGTTGGACGGTATGCGCTGCGTGGTGGTGGATGAGCGCCTGCGACAGATTGAACCACTTGCCTGGAAATTTGTGCAAGACTTTGCACGCGACAACCAGCTCCAGATAAAGCGTGATCTGACCGAAGACCCTCTCGTTCGGCACGGCTGAGGGTGTTCGGGCTCACTAAACACTGCCACGATTCACTTAGACGATTTCGGTCAGGACCTTCCCAGTCTTTAAAAATGCATCAATATTGCCCAGCATGCAGTCGGTCATTGCGCGTCGGGTTTCATTGGTTGCGCTTGCGACGTGCGGCATGAGCACGACATTGTTCATGCTCTTGAGTTGATCAGGCACCTTGGGCTCTTTGTCAAAAACATCCAGTCCAGCACCGCCGAGCGCACCTTCCGCCAAAAGACGAACCATTGCGGCTTCGTCAATGACACTGCCGCGCGCGATGTTCACCACAATGCCTTTGGGGCCGAGCGCACGTAAAACCTCTTCATTGATGAGACCTTTGGTGCTGGGCCCACCTACCGTTGCGATCACCAGGAAGTCACTCCAGCGAGCGAGTTCGACTAATGAATCCATATAGCGGTAGTCGACGTCTTTGCGGGCGCTGCGATTATGGTAGGCGACTTCCATGCCAAAACCGAGGCCGCGGCGTGCAATGGCTTCGCCAATACGTCCCAAGCCGACTACGCCCAGTTTTTTGCCGCTGACGCGGGTGCCCAAGGTCAGGCTACCGATTTTGTTTTCCCAATTGTTCGCCCGTACAAAACGGTCGCCCCAGGCGATGTTGCGACAGGCGGCAATCAATAAGCCCCAGGCCAAATCGGCGACGCAATCGTTCAGTACATCTGGGGTGTTACTCACCAGAATGTTGCGCGCACGTGCAGCTTCGATATCAATGGTGTCGTAACCAACGCCCCAACTGCAGATGGCGCGTAGTTTTGGGAGTGCTGCAATGACTTTGGCTTTACAGCCGTGGTTCGCGGAGGTAGCGATGATCTCGATGTCCTGCGCATGTTCGCGCAAAAATGCGTCTTGGTCTGCGGCTTTCCAGTACTGCAGCACATCAAACTTGCCAGCAATTTCGGCGTCTGCCGGTGGATGACCTGCAAAGGAGCCGATTTGTAGAATGCGAGGTTTTGTCATGGGAGTCAAATCATTCAGTCGAGGTGAAATAACAGGGCAGGTATCGAGGCGATGTCGCCACAAAAACAAAACAGCCCTGAAGGGCTGCTTGACTGCTTAGAGGCGTCAGCCAATGAGGCGACTGAGGTCTAGATCACTATAGCGCCACGCGAGCGTGGCCTATTCTGCTTAGGCGAGCGATTTAATCGCAGCGGACAAACGGCTCTTGTGGCGAGCGGCTTTGTTCTTGTGGATGATATTTTTATCAGCCACGCTGTCGATCACGCTTGTTGCTTTTTGCAATACGGCAGATGCAGCAGCCTTGTCACCGGACTCGATCGCGGTGCGAACGCGCTTGATAGCGGTACGCAGCATTGAGCGCAGGCTCGAGTTGTGCTGGTTTAGAGCAACGGATTGGCGTGCACGTTTACGGGCTTGGACTGTATTTGCCATGAATGATCTGTCTTATTAAGTTGCGGTGTTGAAAATGCAGCAGCAAAAATGCAATAGTGAAACTCCCAACCCCTGATAATAGCACTAAGTGTATGAAATGACAAACCAATTTCGGTGGCTGGCGCATGGGCCTCTTTTGGGCATGTTTGCCGTTTAGATAGGCGCACGTCGGAAGTGGCTTGGTCGAATCCCGCAGAGGGCTAAAACAAGTAGGTAAATCAGAACGCTAACCCCTAAAACGCCAGCCAGCATGCCGATCCGAAGAAACGGCGTGCCTTGCAGGGAGAGCCAGTCGATACGTTGTGCGGCAAACCAAAGGGGAGTCGCCATACACAGCAAGGCAAAGATTTGTTTAGTAATAAATAATGTCCAGCCAGCACCGGGTTGGTAGATGCCACGTTGGCGCAGGCCGACATATAAGGCCAGTGCATTCAAGCAGGCACCTACGCCGATCGACAGTGCTAAGCCCGCGTGCGCCAGCCAAGGTACAAAGACTAGGTTCAAAAGTTGCGTGCAGCACAAGATTACAACTGCAATTTTGACGGGGGTGCGTATATCTTGCTTGCCATAAAAGCCGGGCGCTAGAATTTTGACGGCCAAGAGCCCAATCAAGCCAGCAGAATAGGCCATGACAGCGGTGCGCGTTTGCATGACATCGGCACCGGTAAAGGCGCCATAGTGAAAGAGTGTGGCAACCATGGCATCGGCCATCAGCACCATGCACAACGCAGCGGGCAATCCGAGTACAAGAACTAAGCGTAGCCCCCAGTCAAGCAGTTGGCTGTACTGAGTCTTGTCAGGATCTGCATCGGCTTTACTTAAGCTTGGCAGCAACACCGTTGCGAGCGCGACACCGATTAGGGCGGTCGGGAACTCCATTAAGCGGTCGGCAAAGGACAGCCATGTGACGCTGCCAGGCGTGAGCCAGGTCGCGATGTTTGTGTTGATGAGTAGCGAGATTTGTGCGACTGACACCCCGAGTGTTGCGGGCAGCATTTGACGCATGATCCGTCGAACCGTGGGATCTTTGAGTGCGGGCCCAATTGGGCTGAGTAAGCGCGGTCTGAGTTCCAAACGCGATAGTGCCCACCACTGCATGGCGAACTGCGCCATGCCTCCAATCGTGACCCCAACCGCCAAGGAATAGATCGGTTGCTTTAGATGCCCGGCAAGTAAAAAGCTGCTGCCAATGATCGACAGGTTCAACAGCACGGGTGTGAAGGCTGGGACAGCAAATTTACGCCAAGTGTTGAGCACGCCAGACGCGAAGGCCACCAGCGACATGCAGATGATGTAGGGGAACATTAAACGAGTCATCCACACCGCTGCGTCGAATTCAGCCGCGCGTGCCGGGTTTGTTAGCCCGCTTGCCATGGCCATGACAACCCATGGTGCACCAATTACCCCAATCAGTGTGATGACAAATAGCGCGAGGAATAAAGTGAGTGCAACACGATCAAGGAGCACTCTGATCGCTTCCGGTTGCTCGGCGTGTTCGTTGCGCACTTGACCCAGAATCGGAACGAAGGCTTGCGAGAATGCGCCTTCGGCAAATAACCGGCGCAGCAAGTTAGGAATGCGGAACGCAACCCAAAACGCGTCAGTCAATGCCCCGGCGCCGAAGGCTCGCGCGATGACGATGTCGCGCGCTAAGCCCGTGATCCGTGAGAGCAGCGTAAAGCTGCTGACGGTCGCTGCGGCGCGCAGCATGCTCATTTAGGAGCGAGTCGGATCGCACCATCGAGACGAATTGTTTCGCCGTTAAGCATGTCGTTGGTGACGATTTGATGGATAAGTTTTGCGTAGTCGTCGGGACGTCCCAGTCTTGAAGGAAACGGGATGCTCGCGGCGAGCGAGTCCTGCACGGCTTGTGGCATGCCGAAGATCATCGGTGTACCAAAAATACCGGGAGCAATGGTGCAGCAGCGAATGCCTAAGGGGGCTAGGTCACGTGCAATGGGTAAGGTCATCCCGACGACACCAGCCTTAGAAGCTGAGTAGGCCGCTTGTCCGATTTGCCCATCGTAAGCGGCGACCGACGCTGTGTTGATGAGCACGCCTCGTTCGCCTGTTGGCTCGGGATTGTTTTTGCTCATGGCTTCGCTTGCGACACGAATCATGTTGAAACTGCCAATCAGGTTGATGCTGATGACTTTTTGAAACATGTCGAGCGGATGCGCCCCATTTTTACCGACCGTTTTGGCGGCTGGCGCAATGCCGGCACAGTTCACGAGCCCGAATAGTTTGCCAAGCCCTAAGGCTGCAGCAACCGCTGCCTGGGCGTCTTTTTCTTGTGTGACATCGCAGTGAATGTAATGCTGCCCTAGTTCGGTCGCGAGGGCTTGGCCGGCTTCGTCTTGTACGTCAGCCAGTACAACACGGGCGCCGTGTTGACTCAGCATCTTGGCAGTGCCCGCGCCTAAGCCTGAGGCGCCACCTGTCACGATGAAGACTTTATTTTTGATTTCCATAAATTTTGGTGATGCTTTGCAGAAGGGAATAGGGAGTAGGGATAGGCGTTAAACAAGCGCTTTGAAAATTTTGTGTTTGATGTCGTCCACAGATCCGACGCCTTGAACTTTGCGATAGCGCGGTGCGCTCGCATCGGTTAAAGCCCAAGCAGAGTAGTAGTCGACTAGCGGACGTGTTTGATCCCGATAGACCTGAAGACGATGACGAACAGTTTGCTCTTTGTCATCATCGCGTTGCACGAGCGGCTCGCCCGTTTGGTCGTCTTGCTCTGCAACGTTTGGAGGATTGAAACGCACGTGGTAGCTGCGTCCGCTCGCGGGGTGTACGCGTCGCCCGCTTATGCGCTCGATGATTTCTTCTTCGGGCACAGCGAACTCGACCACGAAATCCAAACCGACCTTTGCGTGCTTGAGTGCGTCGGCCTGTGGAATGGTGCGCGGAAATCCGTCGAACAAATAACCGGTTTGACAGTCTGCTTGCTGCAATCGGTTTTTCACTAAATCAATGATGATGTCATCGGATACCAGTCCGCCGGCATCCATGATTTTTTTTGCGGCCACGCCCAAGGCGGTTCCGGCTTTGACAGCCGCGCGCAACATATCGCCGGTCGAGATTTGTGCAATACCGTAGTGTTCAGTGATGAACGCTGCTTGCGTGCCTTTGCCGGCGCCTGGGGGTCCCAGCAGAATAAGACGCATGTGAACTCCTGAAGCATTAAGTAGAAAGGACGGTTGATATTATGCCGCATGGCAGCAAGGGGGTGCAGAGGGTTGCGCTAGGCGCTTACCCTGAGGGGTTGACCCGTTGTGCCACGATTCGCCGCACGCGCTCAAGGTCGGGAGGGGTATCGACCCCGGCGCCCGGGTGGCTGAAAAGGGGTAAAACCGCGATGGGATAGCCATGTTCCATGGCGCGTAACTGTTCAAGAGACTCGATTTGCTCAAGCGTGCCGGGGGCGAGAGTGGGGAATAGTTTAAGAAAACTGACGCGCAGGGCATACAACCCGATATGGTGTTTGGCGGGAAGCTTGGGCGCCAGGATGCGCGCACCGTTCGCGAGGGCATCTCGGTGCCATGGAATGGGTGCGCGGGAAAAGTACAACGCATGGCCTTGGCGGTCGCACACGACCTTCACGATATTGGGATTAAACAAGGCTTCGGCATCGATGATCGGCGCCGCGCAGGTGGCGATGGCTGCTTTGCTGTCAGACGCCAAAAGTGCTGCTACCTGATTAATGAGTGCGGGGTCGATTAACGGTTCGTCTCCCTGCACATTGACGACAATCGCATCGTCGGTCAGCGCAAGCGCGATCGCAGCTTCTGCAAGCCGATCAGTGCCAGAGGGATGTTCTGCTCGTGTCATGAGGTATTGCACACCGTGGGCCTGGCAAGCCTGTGCAATCGCGTGATGGTCTGTCGCGACCAACACGCGCGCTGCCTGGGATTGCGCGGCTTGCTCGGCAACCCGAATCACCATCGGTTTGCCCGCAATGTCGGCAAGCATTTTCCCAGGGAGTCTGCTGGAGGCGTGTCGAGCGGGAATAATGACCGTAAAGGCGTGCATGAAAATTGCTCCGCCGGTTCAGGCGGGAAATTCGGGTTCGAGAGCCGAGAGTGCGCGCGCCTGGGCTTCTAACATCACCGGGACACCATC
>CAMBPA010000096.1 GCA_945869355.1 Bordetella parapertussis | reverse complement strand
CTGATGCGCTTTCTGCAATCAATGAAGCCAGACTGGAACATCAGCCTTTTTCATTACCGAAACCAAGGTGCGGATTACGGTCAGATCTTGATTGGGATTCAAGTGCCCGCAGGTAGCAAAAAAGCCTTCAACGCCTTTCTGGACGAAGTGGGTTACCCACACTGGAATGAGACGGACAATCCTGCCTACAAACTATTTCTTTGAACACCTGGCGTAGCGTTGCGCGTGTCAATCAGCCTACGCGCCTAGAACGTGCATACGCTAAAGAACGGAGTGTCTGTTTTCGCGATCAGGGAGGACCCGCCCAAGTCGGGAAGATCCACGATGGCAGCCGCCTCAACCACATTACTGCCCAACTGTTGTAGCAACTTAACGGCGGCGAGCATCGTTCCGCCCGTCGCAACCAGGTCATCCACAAGCAACACGCGCTGCCCCGGCTTGACGGCATCTTGATGCACCTCAACGACCGCATCGCCGTACTCAAGCGTGTATGCCGCTGAGACGGTCTTGTAAGGCAATTTGCCCTGTTTACGAACCGGAACAAAACCGACACCCAATGCGTAGGCAAGCGCGCTACCAAAAATAAATCCCCGCGCGTCGATACCGACCACCACGTCGAGCTTGTGGCGCATGTGGCGGTAAACAAAGATATCGATCAGCGAACGAAAAGCGCGCGGGTCTTGCAGTAGGGGAGTAATGTCACGAAACATGACGCCGGGCTTCGGCCAATCAGGTACGTTGCGGATCAGGCTGCGCACAAGTTCTATTGGATCCTGATATGGAATCGGGGTATTCATCAAACGATTCTCCGCATACATTTAAACAGAACAAAGAATACGCTAAGCCTGTACCGACACACGCCTAGTTAAGGAATATATTTCAGGCGGGTCGTATCTTGACCGCGCGCGACACACGCAACGCTTTGGCACGCGCCTCGTCGGTCGTACGGTCTTGCGCCAGCGCAACCCCCATCCGTCGCTTCACAAAGGACTCAGGCTTACCGAAGAGCCGCACATCGGTGCCCGGCTCGGCCAGCGCGGCCGCTACGCCGTCAAAGCCAATCCCTTTCGCCTCGACCCCTCCATAAATTACACTGCTTGCCCCCGGTGCACTCAAGGCGGTATCGACAGGCAACCCGAGTAGCGCGCGTGCATGCAGTTCAAACTCGCTTTGGCGTTGCGTCACAAGCGTCACCAAGCCTGTGTCGTGTGGGCGAGGGCTCACCTCAGAGAACCAAACTTGGTCCCCCGACACAAAGAGCTCCACCCCAAAAATACCCTGGCCCCCCAAACTATCCGTCACCTGCAATGCGATTTGCTTGGCGCGTTCCAAGGCCCGCTCAGGCATGGGCTGCGGCTGCCAGCTCTCGACATAGTCGCCGTCCACCTGGCAATGGCCGATCGGTTCGCAAAAATGTGTCGAAATCTTGCCGTCTGCGCCACGTGCACGCACCGTCAAGAGTGTGATCTCATATTCAAAATCGATGAACCCCTCAACAATGATGCGCGTACCGTCGACCCGACCCCCTTGCCGAGCAATATTCCAAGCAGACGCGATATCTTGCGGCCCGCGCAATACCGACTGGCCCTTGCCAGAGGAGGACATCACAGGCTTGACCAAACAGGGAAAACCAATTTTTTGGGTCGCAAGTTCAAGCTCCTGGATGGAATCCGCGAACTGATAGGGCGAGGTAGGCAATCCCAGTTGCTCAGCCGCCAGCCGGCGGATTCCCTCGCGATTCATCGTCAGTTGCGCGGCCCGCGCAGTTGGGGTCACGCGCACTTGACCTGCCGCCTCAAGTTCAACCAACAGCTCGGTCGCGATCGCTTCAATTTCCGGAACAATAATGTGGGGGCGCTCTTGTGCGATTATCTTCCTAAGCGCTTCTTTGTCTGTCATGGCGACAACATGCGCCCGGTGCGCGACCTGCTGCCCGGGTGCCTGGGCATAACGGTCCACCGCAATGACTTCAACCCCAAAGCGTTGTAAGGCCATGATGACTTCCTTGCCGAGCTCACCCGAACCCAACAACATCACCCGCAGCGCAGTGGGGGATCCGGGCGTGCCCAGGCGGGCCTCAAAGGGCGCCAACGCGCCAGAAGGAGATGGGTTCGATAGAAAAGGGGTCGTGGCCATAGGAAACCTAAAAACGTCAAAAATTAACGATGGTTGATGGTCGGACAGTAGCAGATAGAACCGCAGCCCGCCTGCGGGCTGAAACGATTAAAATCGGGCAATGTCTTCACCTAAACCGTCCGCAGCCTCTGTGCTTGCATCCGCTCGTCGCACCCTGGATATCGAAGCCCGGGCGCTAACCGAACTGAATCAACGCCTAGACGCGAGCGTTGAACAGGCGGTCGCGCTCATGCTCGCCTGCCCAGGTCGGGTGGTGGTCTGCGGCTTAGGGAAAACAGGCCATATTGCTCGGAAAATCGCAGCGACGCTGGCCTCGACAGGCACGCCTTCGTTTTTCTTACATGCGGCCGAAGCCGTTCATGGCGACATCGGGATGATTAGTGGGCAAGACCTGCTGATTGCCGTGTCGTATTCCGGGTCGGGCCAAGAGTTGCTCGCTATTCTGCCCGCCGCACATCGGCTTGGCGTCAAAGTAATCGCCATGACAGGGCACAACGATTCAGAACTCGCTCGCCTGGCCGACGTGCACCTAGATGTGAGCGTCTCTCAGGAAGCCTGCCCGCTCAATCTTGCACCTACCGCAAGCACCACGGTTGCGCTGGCCATGGGCGATGCCTTGGCCGTTGCCTGCCTTGAGGCACGAGGCTTCGACGCTGACGACTTTGCCCGCTCGCACCCTGGCGGCGCGCTGGGTCGTCGGCTATTGACCCGCGTGGCTGACATCATGCGCAGTGCGAGTGCAGTGCCCTGCGTCACGCAATCGGCTTCGGTTTTTGAAGCCTTAGAAGAGATCTCCCGCAAAGGCATGGGCATGACGGCCGTCATCGACTCCGACGGCCGCGCGATCGGCATTTTTACGGACGGCGATCTGCGGCGCCTCATCGAACGCAAAGGCGATGTCCGCAAGCTAACTGTGGCAGACGGCATGTCCCCCAACCCTCGACACATTCAACCCGAAGCGCTCGCTGTCGATGCGGCAGTGATCATGGACAGCCACAAACTCAACCAGATGCTAGTGTCTGACGACCAGGGCAAGCTGATCGGCGCCGTGCATATGCACGATTTAATGGCGGCGAAGGTCGTCTAAACCGTCATGAACAGACCTCCTCTCATCCCCCATCCTGCTGAAGCATTGGTGCTTGCAAAAATTTCTGCCTCAGTCCGAGAGCGCCTCGCGCGCATCAAGCTCATGGTGTTCGATGTTGACGGCATACTGACCGACGGGAGCCTTTGGTATGGCGAGCACGGAGAAGTGTTCAAACGTTTTAATGCGCTAGACGGCCATGGGCTGAAAATGCTGGCGGCCAGCGGCGTCACCGTCGTGCTGATGACCGGCCGCTCCGGTCCGATCGTCGATCGTCGTGCCGCCGAACTTGGGCTCGGTGATGTCCTGCAAAACGTCCGAGACAAAGGCCTCGCCATCACGGAGCTCGCCTTAAAACACCATGTCTCACTGGAACAAACGGGGTTCATGGGAGACGACCTAATCGACTTGCCCGCCATGCAGCGCACAGGCTTTGCAGCCTCCGTGCCAGATGCACCAGCCTATGTGCAACAAGCTGCGCATTGGGTGGCCATTAAAGCGGGTGGTCATGGTGCTGCACGCGAGTGCTGTGACATTATTTTGGCCGCGCAGCATCGGCTTGGAACTTTTTTTCAGCCGGGGCGTCTAGGCCCAGGCACGATTCAGTAAGCCGTCATGAAAGAACGCGCCTCGATCGTCGTCTCACTCATTATCCTGCTCTCGCTTGTCATGGGCACGTGGTGGGCCGCCGACTATTCACAACGCGCCGTTGAAATTGACCCACCTAGCCGTCTCACACACGAGCCAGATACCTGGGCAAAAAAAATCGTGCTTCTGCGCACGGACGAGAAAGGGATTGTGATCCATCGCCTAGAGGGCGATCTAATGGAGCACTTCCCCGACGACAAATCCTACGAACTGATCGCGCCTCGCGCCTTTGGGCTCAAGCCTGGAAACCCGCTCACTGTTGCCACCTCGCGCATCGCTGTGATTTACGACGAAGGCAATCGCATCATCATGCGAGGTGACGCCGTCGTCTTGCGCCTGGGGGATGCCGAGCGTCAACCACTTAATTTTCGTAGCGAAGAACTCACCTTGCTTGTCAAGGAAGATGTGAGCTACACGGACCTTCCCGCCGTCGCCACGAGTGGCCGCTCGCGCATGAGCGGAACCGGCATGCGCTTCAACAACGCCACGCAGCAGCTAGACGTGTTTAAATCGACCGATGTCGACATTGCCCCGAAAGATCAGCCGGCAGAGTCCACCCCCAAAGCGTTTATGCCCAAACCATGATTACATTTTGCTCTCCGCGCGCCGCCGTGCAGTCACTCATCGCCATGCTGTGCCTGTCGCTTGGCGCAATGGCCCTTGCGCAACGGGCGCCCGCTGCAGTCGCAACACCCGAGGAGCCAAGCACGACGATTTTGTCAGACACGCTTCATTACGATGACACAAAACGCGAAAGTACCTTCACCGGCAAAGTCGTGATGACGCGAGGCTTACTCACCATGAATGCCGATGTGCTGCAAATGCGTGAGGATAAAGACGGTAACCAGTTTGGCGAAGCCACCATGAAGAGCGACAAACTGGTGTTGATCCGTCAATTGCGCCCAGAGAACTTTGAAGTGCTCGAAGGTGTGGGCCAACGCGCTGAATACGACGGTAAAAACGAAACCTTTGATTTAATCGGCAAGGCGGTGGTCTCACGCTACATCTGTGGCAAACACTTTGATACGGTCAGCGGCCAACAGGTCCGCTACAACCAGAAAACCGATGTCTATCAAGCGTTTTCAGGGCCTAACTCTGCCAACGCCGATGGGCGCGTGCGCTCCGTTGCACAGCCCAAAGCACGTGCGGAGGCAGCCGTCGCGGAGTGCCAAGCCAAGCAAGGCAATCTGCCGCCACCCCCCGTAAGTAGGCCCGCCGGCGCCGCCCGCCCCTGAAGCACCCCTTATGCAAACATCGCAAGCCTCAACCTCATTCCATCCAGCCTCTGAGCACGCGCCAGGTAAGCTCAGCGCAACCGGCCTACGCAAGTCCTATAGTGGACGGATGGTGGTGCAGGATGTCTCTATTTCAGTCAATAGTGGTGAGGTCGTTGGTCTGCTGGGCCCCAATGGCGCCGGGAAAACCACCAGTTTTTACATGATCGTAGGCTTGGTCGCGGCCGATGCCGGCCGTATCGAAATTGATGACATCCCCATCAGCAGCATGCCCATTCATCGGCGTGCGCGCATGGGCTTGTCCTACCTGCCACAGGATGCCTCCGTTTTTCGCAGACTAACGGTCGAACAAAATATCCGGGCTGTGCTCGAATTACAGATCGATAACGAAGGCAAAAAGTTCTCAACAAGCATGATCGAGCGACAGCTTGACTCCTTGCTCGACGAGCTACAAATCACGCATATCCGAAAAAACAGCGCCTTGTCGCTTTCTGGCGGAGAACGCCGGCGCGTAGAAATTTCTCGTGCGCTGGCGACGCGCCCTCGATTTATTCTGCTGGACGAACCCTTCGCCGGTGTAGACCCTATTGCCGTCATTGAAATCCAGCGCATCGTGCGCTTTCTGAAAAGTCGCGGCATCGGGGTGCTCATTACAGATCACAACGTACGAGAGACCCTCGGCATCTGCGACCGCGCCTACATCATTAGCGAAGGTAAAGTGCTCACAAGCGGCGTGCCTGACGAGATCATTAATGACGCCTCTGTGCGTCGTGTGTACCTGGGCGAACACTTCAAGATGTAACGCCTGCGGGGGCGACAACCGCCTTGATGCTGCAGCGCACACAAAACATTCCCTGACACAAGTCAAT
>CAMBPA010000095.1 GCA_945869355.1 Bordetella parapertussis | reverse complement strand
GACTGTTCGGGCGGCGAGGTCATCCACCCAGTTCGCATCGCCGTGCACATATAGCTGGAATATCTTTAAGGTGTCTGGCGCAGCGGCTGCGGTGGCCTCGATCCCAGGCTGACAGACCGAGCTGAGCATATGCGCGACACCATAGCGTCCGGCGGCGATCGAAGAGGTTGCGCCAGCACCCTCAGCAAACACCTCGAGGCTACCAACGGGCGCCAAGAGCACGGGTAGTTTCAGGTCCCGACCTAAGAAGCGCGTGCCCGTATTGACGTGGCTCACATCACGCAAGACTCGAGGTTTAAACGCCAGGGCATCAATTGCCGCGCGGTTGCGGCTGACGGTTGTCTCGGTTTCTGTTCCGCCGACGATATAGTCCCAGTTATCGTGATTAAGCTTTTGACGGGCTTTTTGCACAATTTCGTGAAGCGTCAAAAAAGTCGGCGAGTAGGAGGTTGTTTGCTGCGGTGATCTTGTCATGTTGAGAGATAGTGCTTCTTTAGATTGGTTTAGCTTGCTGCTAACTTAGGCGCGGCAAGGAATTTTGTCAATTAAGGCAGCTGCGCACTGAGGTTTCCTTTAAGAATCCTTGGAATTCACAACATTCGGTAATATGACGGGGTGAGTTGATTGCATCCTTATTCGGAACTTTTTTCATGAACAAAGCGTTAGTCCTTGAGATGGCACCAACCGGAACTCTCCGCGTTGCCTTGAATATGATCAATTTTTTGTTGATCAGTGGAAAAAGCCCTGAAGGGGTTCCCGTTGGGGTTGCGCCCGATCTGGCGCGCACAATTGCTGATCGCATCGGGGTGCCGTTGCAGTTGATTCAGTATGGTTCCCCCGGGGAGCTTGCAGACGATGCAGACCAGAACGTTTGGGATATCGGCCTGATCGGCGCCGAGCCCGTGCGCGCCCAAAAAATTGATTTTTCGACGGCTTACGTTGAGATCGAAGCCACCTATCTTGTTCCGGCTGGATCCAGCCTAAAACATGCGTCTGAAGTTGATCGTCCTGGTAACCGTATCGCGGTCTCTGCCCGCAGCGCTTACGATTTGTGGCTAACCCGCAATATTCAGCACGCACAGTTGCTGCACGCCGAAGGCTTCGAGGCAACATTAGCATTGTTTGTAGAGCAAAAGCTAGAAGCAATGGCTGCGTTAAAACCTGGGCTGCTGGGTGACGTGGCGCGATTGCCAGGCTCACGGATTTTAGAGGGCAACTTTACAACTGTTCAGCAGTCTATCGGTGTTCCCAAAGGACGTCTTACCGCAGCTACGTATTTGCAGTCGTTCGTGGATGAAATCAAAACGGCTCTTGTCGCGCAGTTGATTGCAAAGCATCAAGTCAAAGGGCTATCTGTTGCGCCTTAAGCTTTTGCGCGCAGGCGCGGCTGACGCAGACTCAAATCGATTCAACTTTTTTTGATGGTTGGTGACTATTGAGGGATCGAGTCCTTGGTATCAAACTTTAAGACGAGATTAACCCCCCTCAATGCATGCGTTTCACTTCGATTGTATGGAAAATCTGTTGGTTTGTGGCTTGTGCCGATTCTGTAGCCTCTCCGCAGGACGTTTTATCCCACGAAGCGTTTTGAGTTGGCGTCCGTCCTAAAGATCAATGGAAATTCTTTTGACGTTTCAGCTTTTGCTGAAGCTGCTGCTTCACTAATCGCAAGCTTCACGACATGGTGGTTGGGGGACTTGGCGCAAACTGGATCTGTTGCGGCAGGATCGCCTGTCAATAGAAATGCTTGGCAGCGACAGCCACCAAAGTCTTTTTCTTTCTCTGAACACGAACGACAGGGTTCTTGCATCCAGCTGTCACCCCGAAAGACATTAAACGCTTGGCTCTCATGCCAGATTTCCTGGATTGAATGCTCTTTTACATTTGGGATCTGGAGGCCCGGCAACTCTCTGGCGTTGTGACAAGGTAAGGCCGCGCCATCCGGTGCAATATCTAAAAAGATTGAGCCCCAGCCATTCATGCAGGCTTTCGGACGTTCTTCAAAGTAGTCAGGGACAACAAAGAGCAGCTTGCATTGCTTGCCGATTTTTTCACGGTAGGCATTCACGGTCGCTTCAGCCGTGACAAGTTGTTCGCGAGTAGGCAAAAGCTGCTGACGATTCTTCATCGCCCAACCGTAATACTGTGTGTTTGCTAGTTCTAGATACTCCGCGGATAGGTCAAGTGCCATATCGATAATCTTATCGATATGCGGAATATTATGACGATGCAGTACGACATTCATCACCATTGGATAGTCATACTTTTTAATTAAAGCCGCAACTTTTTTCTTGAGCTCGAATGTTTTCGTGCTGCTGAGAAAGTCGTTCATCTCCTGTGTGGAGTCTTGAAAAGAAAGCTGAATGTGATCGAGTCCGGCTTGCTTGAGTGAGACGATTTTTTTCTCGGTTAGGCCGACGCCAGAGGTGATCAGATTGGTATAAAACCCAAGTCGTCGTGCCTCTGCGACTAAGATATCGAGGTCATCGCGAAGAAGTGGCTCACCACCCGAAAATCCTATTTGTGCGGCGCCGAGCGCACGCGCTTCACGCATGACGCGAATCCATGCGTCTGTATCAAGCTCATTTTTTATGCTGTCGTAGTTGACTGGGTTGTAGCAAAACACGCAGTGCAAGGGGCACCGATACGTTAGCTCGGCGAGCAACCAAAAGGGCGGATTGATAATAGGCTGAGTCATCGGCTTAGGGTGATCCTATTGGATCCAGTCTTTTTCAAAGGCTGCACGCAACATACCCTCTACGGGGTCACGCAAATCAGTCTCACTAAAAGCCTGTTCGAGCTCGGCGATAATTTGATTAATCGTATGCTCCCCGTCGCAGCGTTTCAGAATCTCGGCTGCGCTCAGATTGAGTTTGACCATGCCTTCAGGATAAAGCAATACATAAGCTTGTTGCGCCTCTTCCCACTGCAGGCGGAAAAGTCTGTTGAGGCGGGGACGCTCAGGAAGTTGAGCGGGGGTGGGGTCGCTCATACTGGGTAGGCTTTTTCAATTCCATCAAGCATTGACCACAAAATATCAAGCTTGAATTGCAGGATGTCGAGGGCCCGTTCTTGTTGGGCGCGTGTCGTAAAGTGGTTGAGAGTAACTTCAAGACCATGATCGACATCGCGCTGGGCTAAAGGAATTCGGGAGCGGAAATAATGTAATCCTGCTGGCTCGATCCACGGGTAGTGTGTCGGCCATGCTGCCAGACGATCTTTATGAATTTGAGGCGCGAACATTTCTGTCAAAGAGGAACAGATTGCCTCTTGCCAGGGCTGCTGGCGCGCAAAGTTGACATAGGCATCACAGGCAAATTTAACTGTAGGCTCGACTTCTTTTAGAGACCAAAGCGTTTCACGATCTAACCCAACCGCTAACCCCAGCCGAGTCCAAGCTTCGAGGCCCCCGCATTCGGTGTCGGTCTTGTATTCACCAAAGCCGTCATGATCCAAAATTCTGGAAACCCATCTGCGACGCGTTTCACGATCTTGGCAGTTAGACATGACTGCAGCGTCTTTGATGGGAATGATCCACTGATAATAAAAACGATTCAGGACCCAACCGCGAATTTGTTCTTTAGAACATTCGCCAGCATTCATTTTTACATTAAATGGGTGATGGATATGATAGTTCTGGCCCTTCGCGCGGAGTTGGGCTTCGAACTCTTCACGTGTCCAAGCTGGTTTTAAGACTGTCATGGTCAGATCTTTATGTACATGCCATCAAAGGCGACCTCAATGCCGAGCGCTTTCAACTGCAGCGCTTGCGGTGAGTCTTCGCGAAGGATGGGATTGGTATTGTTAATGTGAATCAGAACGCGTCGTTTAGCCGAATAAGACGCTAATGCTTCAAGCATTCCACCTGGTCCGGATTGGGCAAGGTGGCCCATGTCGATCGCGCGCTTGGATGATAGGCCCAGACTGATCATTTCATCATCAGTCCAAAATGTACCATCGACCAAAAGCACATCGGCCTGCCGCATCGCTTGCTCGACTTGTGGCTCGATCACGCCAAGCCCCGGTGCATAAAACACTTTTTTTCCGCTCATTACATCAGTCATGAGTAGTCCGATGTTGTCACCGGGATGAGGGTCATGACGATGGGGGGAATAGGGAGGAGCTTTACTAGAAAGGGTAACCGGTTTGAAAGCAATGCCTAATAATTCAGGAATATTGAAATTTTCTTGTGCAGGGCTAATCAATCGCTGTTCGACCGTGCAGTAATGAGACAGCGTCTTGACCAGCGGCAGACCCGTCGTGAGGTCGTCGAAGACTTGCTGCGTGGCATAAATGGGTAGAGGCGAATTTCTTTCGCGCAGCATCATGAGGCCAGTGACGTGATCGACTTGTGCGTCCATCAATACAACCGCGGCGATACCGCTATCACGCATTTGCCTTGCTGGTTGCAGAACAGGTGTTTGTTTTATTTGGGTCAGCACATCAGGCGATGCGTTGATCAGTACCCAGTCGGGTGATCCGTTGCCAACGATGATAGAGGACTGGGTGCGCATCTGCGCGTTGATACTGCCTTGGCGTACGCCTGAGCAATTCAGGCAGTTACAGTTCCATTGAGGAAAGCCCCCGCCAGCCGCGGAGCCCAATACGCGTATTTGCATCACAACTCAAAAAAATAAGGGCCGCGACACAAGTCGCGGCCCTTTGAACAACGATTAGCGATTGGCGATGTACATTGTGATTTCAAAACCTAAGCGCAGATCAATTGCTGATGGTGTTTCCCATTTCATAGCGGTCTCCTAAATTGCAGTGGAAGTAAGGTATCGCAACGCCATTGGTTGGCATTAGCATCAAGTATATAGAATAAATCACATTCATCTAGCAACTTTTTGACTTGTTGACCGCATGAAAACTAAGCTATTTGCCGAGACCCAGCCGGGGGCGCAGGGGTGGCTAGCGCTCGGAAATGGACACCAGCTGCACTGGCAAGCTAGTGGTAATCCCCAAGGCATGCCCGTGGTGTGGTTGCACGGTGGTCCGGGAAGTTCGGCAAGTCCTTTGCATCGCCGATTTTTTGATCCCGCCCTTTTCTGGATTGTTCAATATGATCAGCGAGGTTGTGGGCGGAGCCTGCCAGCCGGGGCGATTGAACACAATGAGACGTCCTATTTAATTGCAGATATCGAACGTTTACGCGAGCATCTGTCCTTACCAAAGTGGAGTGTCGTGGGGGGCTCTTGGGGTGGTGCTTTAGCCTTAATTTACGCGCAGGCCCATCCTGATCGCGTCGACAGAATGCTCTGCCGCAGTCCGTTTTTATGTACCCAAGCTGAAATTGAAAACTTTATGGAATATCCGCCCGAGGGGTGTCGAGAACTTTGGGATGCCTTGCAATCTCAGGTGCCTAAGGGCTCTGAGCAAACCGTCCTCGAGTTCGGCTATCGCGTATTTTGCCTTGAGAAGGACGTTCAAAAGCAAGTCCTGCTTGCACAAGCATGGGCCACTTACGAGGCGGCAATGAACGTGTACCCAACGCATGCGCCTGTGATCGGCTTGGGCGGCCATGAAGCGCTGATTGCTCGCTACAGGGTGCAGAGTCACTATTTGTGGCATCGGTGCTTTGTTGGTCCAAATATCTTGACGCAGGCGCATAGGATGTCGGAGATTCCGCTTACGCTCGTGCATGGTGATGTCGACGCACTCTGTCCCTTTGAAAATAGTCTCGACGTTCAACGTGTCTTACCGCACGCAACGCTTATCCGTGTTGCAGGAGGTGGCCACGACCTGACTGACCCGGGGATGCTGAGTGCAACGTTTGAAGCACTGACATCTTGGCGCTAGTGATTACCCTAATGCCTTTTTGTGGCGCCCCTATTCCACTTGAAAAGTTAAGGATAAAAAACTTATCTAGGTACACAATTCTAGTAATATCATCTGGTATTTACAAGACAAGATGAACTTGTTCAAACATCAAAAATCACGGAGACGACTGTGAAAAATTACTTGCGCGCAATTA
>CAMBPA010000094.1 GCA_945869355.1 Bordetella parapertussis | reverse complement strand
ATTCCTCTGTGGCGAGGTTGCCCGTCTCGCTTGCGCTATTGGCATTCAACACCTATCCGTTATGGATCGCGATGTGGGCACGTGTGTTGTATCAAGAGCGTCCAGAGCCTCTAGTTCTGAAGGCCATGCCGATCATGCTGATTGGATTAGCCTTGGCGCTGGATGTGTTTGGTGCAGCGTCTGGCTTAGGTGTTCAGCGACAATGGCAAGAAATCGGTTTGGGCGTGGCTTTTGCGCTGACGGCTGGATGCTCTTTTGGACTGGGGATGGTACTCATTCAGCACAAGGCGGCTGACTTGGATGGTCGTGTTCGGACGGTCGCGACAATGGCGATGGTGGGCGTTTTAACGGTTATCGGTGCTCAGTTTACGGATGCGTTGCAATGGCCCACTGTTGCGGTGGGGTGGTGGGGCCTGATAGCCTTAAGTGTCTTATACGGGACTGGTTTCACAATCATGTTTACGGTTTTGCCGCGCTTGGGTGTGGTCGGTAACTCCGCAATCATGAACGTCGAGCCGATCATTGCTTTAGTGCTTGGTTGGTTGATTTTGGGACAGAAGATCGCAGGCATGCAGGTCGTCGGCGCGTGTATTGTCGTGACGACGGTCATTTTGCTTGGCTTACGAAAAAAGAAAACTTAAGCGTGTGCAGCTAGCGGCTACCGGTGATCCGAACGGAGGGGTTATCTTTTAGGGTGCCTGTAAAGCTGTCGCTCGTTACATCGCCGCTAAAGGTTTGTATGTCACCCTGTGCATCCGCGTAGCTAAAGGTAATTTTTGTACCGTTCAGCCTCCCTTCAATACGCTGGAAAGCTTTGCCTGCAGGCGTGAAGTCAGCATGAAACTCTTGGCTTTTTTGCGCGATTGAAATCGTTACTTGATCAAAACCAGGGACACCCTCAAGGCGCCAAAAACCGTTTACTTTGGCCGGCACAACCCAAAAATATCCAACTGTTCCGCTATCGCCATAGAAAGTTTTATCTGGAATCCAACTTCCAATTGTGAAAGTGTTAGACACAATTCGGGTCCCAGGCTTCATATTAATCAACGTTGGGTAAAGCTTTCCGTTCAAAGAGGGTAGCAAATACAACGTAACGACTGTCGCTTGTGAGAAATCTTCCGCGAATATATCGCCAGTGATGATTGTCACTTTGTCAGCAACTCTTGCATTCTTGGCGTTCTGTCGGGCATGGTCTGCCATTTGTGGGTCGAATTCAATCCCCACCGCGCGCGCACCATAGCGTCGCGCTGCTTCAATCGCAATCTTGCCATCCCCCGCACCAAGGTCATAGACGATATCTTTGTTCGTTACCTGAGCGGTCTCAAGCATTTTGACAAGGAGACTGTCGGGTGTCGGAACCCAAATAACGTCCTTCCCCTGTTGCGCCATGACAGGCTGATAGCCTGTGGTTGGCGAAGAGGGTGCAGTGCAGCCCGTGAGATAGATGCCAACCACGATGCTAATAGCTAGATTTTTCATGAGACCTGTAGATAAGACAGAATGCTGGATCAAAGCGAAACAAAATAAGTATAGAAATTAATGTTCTACGAACCGGAGCTCTTGCGAGGGTATTCGAAGATGGACTTCCGAGCCCGTTGTGAGCGCAGGTTTCCCGCGCGCATAAGAGATATCTGCGTGCACGATGGCTTGGCCTACCCGTACGGCATAGCGGAAAGCCTCGCCTAAGAACTCCGCACTGAGGATGGTTCCTTTGAGTGCTAGCTGCCCATCGAGATCGCTCCGCGCATCGGTTGTGAATCGCACCGCATGCGGTCTGAATGCTAGATCCATTTCGCTAGTCTGCTGTGTGAGGCCATTGGGGAGGACAACTTCGCCGAGGGTCGGTGAATTGAATCGCAAGTGATCGCCTTCGGCGAAAAAACGACCGGAAAATAAATTGATCGATCCTACGAATTGCGCGACGAAACGATTCACCGGAAAATCAAAAAGATCCATGGGAGATCCTACTTGCTGAATCACGCCTTGATCCATGACTGCAATTCTGTGGCAAGTGGTTAGGGCCTCTTCTTGATCGTGTGTCACGAAAATAGTGGTTAGGCCAAGTCTTCTTTGTAGTTCGACAAGCTCGTGTCGCGTCTGTGTTCTGAGTTTCGCATCTAGGTTGGACAGCGGTTCATCAAGCAGCAGAACCTGTGGCTCGATCACGAGTGTACGAGCGATCGCCACGCGCTGTTGCTGCCCTCCGGATAGCTGCCCCGGACGGCGCTCGGCCAGGCCGGTGAGGTCAACGAGTTCGAGTGCTTCATGAACCTTTTTACGGATTTCGGCGCTAGGCAGCTTACGCGCCTCAAGTCCAAACGCTACATTTTGCACAACGGTCATGTGAGGCCACAGCGCATAACTTTGAAACACCATCCCCACGTTGCGTAACCAAGGTGCTGTACCGGTCACGTCTTTGCCGTCTATCAATAGCTCGCCACGCTGGTGCTGGTTAAAACCGGCAATGAGACGAAGCAGGGTAGATTTGCCTGAACCGGACGGCCCAAGCAATGCGAAAAATTCACCCGGCTCGATATGCAGGTTGATATCTTTCAAGACCGACGTTGTGCCGAACGAAAGCGCGATATTGCGGATGTCGATTGCGACGGATTTCATGTCCGGGCTCCAACGTTTTGGTGTGGTGTCGCCGTTGCAGCGATACGGTGACTTAAATACGTACCCAGCGCAACTAAGGTAATGGCGATGACACTCAGTGCGGCGCCAGGACCACGCCCTGCGATCGATTGAAAGTAAAGATAGATGCCATAGGACATGGGCGCCATGCTTTCTTTGCTGGTTAACAAAATAGTTTCTGAAATTTCTGCTGCAGCGGTAATGAAGCTTGTGACAAATCCCGCAAGTAGGCCACCCATCATCAGGGGGAGAACGATTTTACGAATAATCCTCCAGCGACCGGCGCCGACGTTCTCGGCGGCTTCTTCTAGCGCAGGGTGTACTTGCGTCAAAGCGGCCATGCACGATCTTAAGGCGTAGGGTAGTCGTCTGACCGAATATGCCAAAACAAAAATGAGCCAACTCGCCGTCAAGGCGCCACCTCCAAAGGGTAGTTCAATGCCACGAAAGGTTCGTAAATAGCCGATGCCCAGCACCAA
The DNA here is from genome assembly GCA_945869355.1 of Bordetella parapertussis. GTDB lineage: Bacteria > Pseudomonadota > Gammaproteobacteria > Burkholderiales > Burkholderiaceae_B > Zwartia > Zwartia parapertussis_F. Next base: position 2,861 of record CAMBPA010000094.1, on the reverse strand, counting down.
GCCAGGCATTGCAAGCGCGACGGTAACGAGATGATCCAGAATTTGCCTACCTGGTATCGTGGTTCGGATCACAATATAGGCAATGGCTGCACCTAGTACGACGTCAATTACAGCGGCTAGGCCGCAATAAAGGATCGTGTTCCAAATCATTTGTTTCGCATCACCGAAAATAGTGATGTAGTGTGCCAGCGTGAACTGCTCGGGAAGAACGCTGAAGCTCCATACTTTAAATAGCGACATCAATAAAATGCCTAGATGTGGCGAGAGCACAAGCATCAATACCCCAATGATCCAGCCATAGGCCATCACAGTCTGCCAAGATGAAAGCGTACGTTTCGGAGCTTGCGCGCCACCGCGCGATATCAATGCATAGTCCCGCCGTTTGACGAACCACCAAGAGCCACCCATTGCGGCGATCGAAAAGAGCACAAGGATGACGCAGATTACGTAGCCAATGGGGTCTTCAAGTCCGATTGAAGTGACCCGCAAATAGGCTTGAGGGGCAAGCATATTTGTGACGTTGAGCACAAGCGGCGTGCCGAGATCATCAAAGACCTTGATGAAGACCAGCGAAGCTCCGGCTATATAGCCGGGCAGCGCGAGTGGAAAAATAATTTTTCGAAAGAGTCGCCAGCCGGAAGCTCCGAGATTTTGGCCTGCTTCCTCCATGGAGGAGTCAATGGTGGCTAGTGAAGCTGAAAGATTGAGCAGAATGAACGGAAAATAATGTAGTGTTTCTACAAAAATAATACCGCTTAGTCCTTCCATAACGGGGATGCTGAAGCCGAACAAATCCATTAGGATCAAATTCACCGCGCCCGAGCGGCCAAAGATCAGTTGCATGGCTGCCGCGCCAACAAAGGCCGGCATGACTAAAGGCAGCACGCCTAAGGTTTGGATTAATACTGCGCCTCGAAACTGAAAGCGCATGGTGAGGTACGCGAGTGGGATGGCGATGAGTGTCGCACCCAGGACGGTCATGCCAGCGACAAACAAGCTGTTCGCGAACGACTCCCGCATTAACGAGATTTCAAAGAACGCGAAAAAGTGAGAGAGCGTTAAGCCGCCATGCCCATCTGAAAAAGCGGTGTAGACCACCGAGATAACTGGGCTAATGAGAAATACCGCTAAAAAAATCGCAATCGCTAAGGCGATTGCGATCATACCGAGACTATTACGCTTCAAAGTGGTCTTGGCTATTTAGCGGAGTTGGCGAGAGTGATCGCGCGTGCGTAATTTGCTTTGGCACGCGTCGCCCATTCTTCCTCTATTTTTGCTTTAGTCCTTGAGGCTTCCGCATCGGATTTATTGCTCTTAAATAATTTAAGTAGCGCTGCATCCTGAATTTGTTTTTCATCCACAGCGGGAGAGAAGGCCAGTTGGCGTGCCTCTTCCAGTTGAGCGCTAGGCTTTCCTCCTAGGCGTTTCTCCGCATCGTGAATCGCTTTGGTGGCTGCTACCAGCTCTTTGTGGCGGAAGGTGATCATTTGATCGAACAGCGATCGCACAACCATGTAGCGCGTTTCGGAAAGCTGAGAGTCAAAATTCACCTTGGCCTGGATCGTACCGCTAAAAGGATTGGGATAGCCTGCGGGTGCTTTTGTATAGGTGGCCGGCAGAACGGGTAAGCGACTAATTTGCTTGTCTAGTAGTAACTGCTGGCCCTCTGGCGATAACGTGAAGTCGATGAAGCGCTTTCCCGCTTCTGGCGACTTTGAGCCCTCTACCAGTGCGATATTCGCCGGAACAATTGAAGTGACAGAGGGGTATATAAACTCTACCGGCATGCCTGAGTTTTTTGCTGCCAAGCCAAAGAAATCGATCACTAAACCGATACCGAACTGACCATTAGATACACCATCTGGCACGCCAAAGCTGCGCTCGGTGATCGCAGCGCAGTTCCCGCCGATTGCCATAATTTGTGCCCAGCCTTTGGTCCAGCCCTCACCCTGAAGAATCGTTTCAACGGTTAGATGCGTCGTACCAGAGCGCGAAGGACTTGAGGTGGCAACATGGCTGAAGTAAATCGGTTTGACCAGATCTGCCCATTCTTTTGGAGCGGGTAGTTTGTTGGCGCTCATGTAGCGCGTGTTCCACATCAAGCCATAGCCCGCAAGTGCTTGACCGCGATAAAAACCCTTAGGGTCATTAACGGGGTAGTTGCCAATCTTGCTGGGGATCTCAGGATTCCCAGGGCCAATGTTTGCCAGTAATTTTTGTTGGGATAGGACCTCAAAGGCGTCTGGAGCGGATGCCCAAAACACCTCTACACGCGAGCCTGGCGCCTGTTCGCGCACGTAGGCGATGCCAGCTGCTGTATTTTTATTAAGAATTTCAACCGTATCCGAGGGGTATTTCGCCTCGTACGCCTTCTTGTAAGCGGTGGTGAGCTCTTTAGGGAAAGACGTGACAACCGAGATTGTCTCCGCATGCAACGCATAGGGTGTGGCCAAGGCGAGAGCAAGCGTGGTCAGAATCAAGCGGGAAGTGGTAAGTGGCATGGCGATCTCAAGGTAGTCGATACAAAAGGTTTGCGTGGAAAAGGTCAGCGACCAAACGTATAAATAGTAACAGGGCAATCCCTTGTTTTATCGGGATTATTCACTCTGAAAGCCTACTTTGAATTGAGTTTCTCGCAGCAATATGACACCCCCATTAAAAATCGGCATGAGCGCCGAAGGTATCCTGAGTTTTACGTAGGACTGCCCGGGGTACTCAATGATGAGTTAATCCGAGCGGAATTCTTTGCGTACTGTCGCGATGTTCAATTATCATGATGATGCTCTTTGAATAAGACTTCGCTGTTCAAAGTCATATAAAAAGAAAGGAAACATAATGAGACAAGTTTTTAATCGCGGCGT
>CAMBPA010000093.1 GCA_945869355.1 Bordetella parapertussis | reverse complement strand
GGGATCCCTCAAAAGAGGCGACGCAAGAAAAGAGCCTTGCATTCCGCTTGACTTTGCAAGACACTGAGATCACGCTGGACGATGCTCGAGTAGATGGATGTGTCGCAAAAATCCGCCAGGCCTTGGAAACCGTACATCATGCTCGGCCTAGATAACGACTTTGGCACTTTAAATTGAAGACCTTTAGAGTTAATGAATCTATGAATGAACCGCGGACGTTGACGAAAGCCGAGCTCGCAGAGTTGTTGTTCGACCGCGTTGGGCTAAACAAGCGTGAAGCCAAAGACATCGTTGACACTTTTTTCGAGGAAATTCGTGACGCGCTAGCGCGGGGCGAAGCCGTCAAGCTTTCCGGATTTGGAAATTTTCAAGTGCGCCACAAACCGCCACGTCCTGGACGCAATCCCAAGACTGGTGAAACCATTCCCATTGCGGCTCGCCGGGTAGTCACTTTCCATGCCAGCCAGAAGCTCAAAGGGGCTGTTGAAGGCCCATTGCCAGCGCAAAATTAATTTGCCCTAGCCTCACTACCGACTTTCGTACTAAGCTCAGGTTATGACGATTTCAGACAAGCCTTTTGTATTACCGCCGATTCCGGCCAAGCGCTACTTCACCATCGGCGAAGTAAGCGATCTGTGTGGCGTCAAGCCTCACGTGTTGCGGTATTGGGAACAAGAATTTACTCAGCTCAAGCCGGTTAAGCGTCGCGGCAATAGACGCTACTACCAGCACCATGAGGTTTTACTCATTCGCAAGATTCGTGAGCTGCTTTATGAACAAGGCTTCACGATTAGTGGTGCACGCAATCGACTCGGCGAGGGTAGGGAAGTGCCGCAGCAGGATCCAGACGCAGCGGTACGATTGACCGCCCATGAACTGCACTCTCTACGCACTGAACTTAATAGTATTCGCGACGTGTTGGTTGACGCGCAAAGTCAGTATCCAGTCAGTGGCCAACTGACGCTCGGCTAGTCGCGCTTCACTCGGCAGGACCAATCTGCCTCTGCTATACTTGAAGACTTTCGGGGCGTAGCGCAGCCTGGTAGCGCACTTGCATGGGGTGCAAGGGGTCGAAGGTTCAAATCCTTCCGTTCCGACCAGATATATCAAGGGGTTAACTTTCAAAAGAAGTTAACCCCTTTACAATGCAGCCTTCGGTTCTCTGGTGGCATCTGGTTGCTGCTGGGGTTGTTCAAACTGCGAAGCGCTCGCTTCTCATCAGTGTGAGTCATTCCTTGAGGCTAGCGATACTCGTCCCAACCTACAACGAGTCGAAAAATGTCGATACGTTACTTGGTGCACTGGCCGATGTCTGCAAGCTCCACCCAGGCACGGACACGAGTGTCTTTGTTCTGGATGACTCGTCGCCCGATGGTACCGCCGGTGTAGTGACGCGGGCAGCGCAGCGTCTGCAATCTGAATGTTTTCGCGTGCAGTTAATTACGCGACCGGTCAAGGAGGGTCTGGGTAAAGCGTATATCGATGGCTTAAGCCGTATGCTGCGCTTGTCAGACCCGCCGGAGTTTGTGCTTCAGATGGATGCTGAGTTGTCCCATCACCCCAAGTACTTGACAGATTTTATTGCGTTGGCAAGCAGTGGATGTGATTTTGTGTTGGGTTCGAGGTATATCCCCGGTGGCTCAAGCCCTAACTGGCAATGGCATCGCACGTTGCTTAGCCGCGGCGGAAATATGTACGCTCGCCTTGTACTGGGTAGCCACGTATCGGATTACACCGGTGGTTACAACATGTATTCACTTGAGTTACTGAAACGTATTGATCTGACAAGGTTGAACCACACGGGCTACGGCTTTCTGATTGACTTGAAATACAAGGCGGCGAGTGTCTGTCATCGTCTGGGACAGGTGCCGATTGAGTTCACCGAGCGCGAGCATGGTGTTTCTAAAATGCCAGCCAGCACAATCTGGAGGAATTTTTTCATGGTGCTGTCGATCAAATTTAAAAACTCGATCGACCACCTGATACGCTAGGAAGCCAGTTTTTGTTATTGCGCAACGTGATCATCCGCTGCTCAACCGAACATAAACGAGCTTTCGCGATCCACTATTTAGTTTTGAATGAGACAATGCGCCCAGAATAGGACCCATTGGACGTATCTTCTTTTACCATTCGCTCGTAAAAGTCTATTTGAGCGGTGTCATTGCGTGTACTACGCTCTGCGCCGACTAAATAGATCGACCATTCATCATGTGACTCTTCAATGAAGCGGTTGGTGATCCGCTTTCCTTCAAAGGTAAAGCTTTCAACCCATAGCGCTTTTCCGTTTCTCTCGCCGGTGTAAGTGAAGGTCGACCGAACGCTACCACCACCTTCCATCTGGTACGAAACCACTACTTCATTTGCATTTTCGGCCGTATAGTTTGCTCTCGCAGTTTGCGCAAACGCCGCTTGTCCAAACAAGACGAAAAAGCAGTAAAAAGCCGTTGAGAAAAATAGCCGCAACATAATCCACCCCAGCATGGACAGATTGCTCAGACCATACCAAACAATCGCGCTTAAAATGTATTATTCCAACGGGCGTCCTGTCAATATATTCCGCACACTCTTTGATGTTTATTTTTTATCTGCCTGATGTCCCTAAAACTAAGAACTGCTTTTAGTCTTCCCAGCGTTGCTTTCGTGTTCACACTGGGAGCGATTGTTGCATGCTCTCTTGTGGGCGTCGGGCAGGTATTGCAGCCTAGCTGGAGGGAGTTGTTCCTGTTTAACGGCGATTCGCTGACGCTCGCGCTGTATGCACAATCGTTGTTTTCAGGCGAGCCTAGGGACTGGACGTTTTCATCTCAGATTTTTTTCTTTCCTGAGATTGTTTTGTATTTAATTTGTTACGCACTGACGCCAACCTTGGAATGGTCTTTCATTCTAAATGGGTTAGCGAATTACTGGCTGTATGCATTCTTGCTGTACAAAATTGCTGGTGCAGTCGGCGCGAGTTTATTGCTGCGGTTAGGATTTGTATTACTGGCGTCTTGCCTTTTGCTTCTGTATATCGCGCTCGAGCAGCACGCAGAAGTTAACGTGACAGCGCTTGTGACGCTATTTCTATTTAATACATACTATTTCGGTGCAATTCTGTGCAGCTTGCTTGTTGCCTGGATGAGTTGTCGAGTCCTGGCTGAACCAAGGCAAGACAAGCGCCTCGCCTACGGTCTGATCGCAATCTGTTCAGCGGCGACGTACTTTTCTAACCCTATGTTTTTACTGCAGGGTGCGATTCCGTTTACCCTGACCCTTGCGGTGATTCACTGGCTTAGGCTGTCTGAAAAAAGAGTTTTATACGGTTTGGTTGTTGCAATGCTGGCCGGCGTGGCGTGTGGGCAGCTCTTTCGTATGATCCTGTCTGACCATATAGGGAAATCTGTTGGCAAGTATGTTCATCTCCGATCATTTATTGAAGGGCTCCAAGGGGTTGGCAATAACTTTGCGAAGGTTTCGCAAACATTGGCAGGAGTCGTTGAATACTCAATCATTATCTGTTTGCTTGCCACAATGGTCGTCATCGCATTTCGCTATGTTTGGGTTATTAGACGCAGCCCTAGAAGCACCAATGGATCGGTGCCTCAGATAACAAGTTCAGCACTATTGTTTTTAGTATTATTTGCTGCTTTGTCAGCGTGCATCACGATTATCGGCACCATTGTGTCCGGTAATTTCCTGATGCGATATTTTTTGCCTGTCGCACTATTTCCGCTGTTTGCAATTCTTTGCTTCCCGCTATGCACTGGGATCTTTTACGGTAAGTCGTCGCGCGTTTACTTTGCGGCCTGTGCTTTGCTTGGGATAGCAGTATTCGGTTTCGCATTGAGGACTTCACCGTCCATGAGTAATCTCTCTTGGTTATCCGCTGCCCCCTATCGCGAGTCACATTCAGGAATTCGTTGCTTTAACGACCTCATGGCGAAGCACCGGTTTAATGCTGTGGGTACCTTTTGGAGCGCGCGCACATTGGATGTTTATGGCAACTCAGGGGCGCGCGTGTTACAGACTAACGAGCGTTTTGAACCGACGCTTTGGCTCAATAATCGTGCGAACTATAAACATCTACAAGTAAATGGCGTGATTGTTAGCCACGTAAAAGATAACGTACGGTACAAAGGGAATATCTATCCTGAAAGCACCGACGTACTTGGCAAACCTGACAAAGTTTATCCCTGCAAGGATTTTGACATCTATTTTTATGCGGACGGGTCAGGCGGCGACCGCTATTTAGCCGAGCAGATGAAGAAGCTCAAACGCTAGCGCTGATCGGGATAGACGAGGCCTTACCCCGTACGCGTCAACGGCAGGGGTAGGCGTTTTTCAAGGCAAAGATCAGAATAATAGGGATTTCATCCGTAGGCTTGAAATTATTTCTTGCGATGAAGCTATCTAGAATCTGATTGGTGAGATCTCCTGTCACGGGTAGGTCACCAGGCGGACAAAATATCTGCGTCAGATTGAAAGACTTGTTATGTACGTTTGAAAACACAACCCCTTGTCCCATGCCGGCGGTGTAGGTGGTCAGCATTTCTTTTTTTATCGGATCTTTTTTCCAATCACGATATTGCGCTAGCGTGAGACCCGATTGTGCCTGAGCTTGTTGCGCGAGCAAGCCAAGCGTGATCAGGACTGAAAGTGTGAGTGTCTTGAGTAGGTGATTCATCGTGCGCTCCTAGGGTCGCAAGCATCAATAGCGTCAGAAAACTAGGGTTTACTTGCAGCTTGTCGAATAAGTGTAATGAGCTGTTTAACTTCTTGATCGGTTGTATCCCAGCGGCAAACAAGACGAGCCAGCTCGGGGCCGCGGCGATAAAACTGTACGCCGTCAGCTGCGAGTTGATCGAGGGCGGAGGCCTGCATGGTGACAAATACTTCGTTCGCTTCAACCGGAGCGATGCTGCGTGCGCCATTAATAGCTTCAATGCCCTGCGCGAGCATCCTCGCAGCCTGGTTAGATTGAGAAGCGAGCCGAAGCCACAGATCATCTTGTACATAAGCCAAGACTTGTGCAGAGGCGAAACGCATCTTGGACCAAATCATCCCCGCACGTCTTAAATGAAAGCCCATATTGTTTGCGATCGTGTCGTCAAAAACGACAATCGCATCGCTCAATAGTCCGCCATTCTTGGTCACACCAAACGACAAAATATCTACACCAGACTTCCATGTCAGCTCTGCGGGCGTACAACCGAGATGGGCAACCGCATTGGCGAATCGTGCTCCATCCATATGCGTGACGAGATGATGCTTTTTTGCGATCGCGCCAAGACGCGCAACTTCGTCACAGGAATAGACCGCGCCAAGATCGGTCGCCTGAACAAGATTGACAGCGGCGGGCTGACTTTTATGTGCCTGGCCTTTGCCTGCGGTGGTGACTGCGTGCTCCAGCGCAATGGGGTCAATTTTCCCGAACTGCCCAGAAAGCGGGGTCACTTTCAGTCCTGAGCCGAAAAAACCGGCAGCGTTACATTCAGACGTATTGATATGTGACTCGGGGCTGCAATAGACCGCCGAGAACGAAGTTGTCGTGGCAGCGAGTGCTAAAGCGTTTGCACCTGTTCCTGTGGGGATGGGAAAGACGCGCACGGGTCGCTCGAAGAGGGAGCCCATGCGGTCTTGAAGGGACGCAGTCAGCTCATCAGCGCCATAGCCTAGCGCCGTCCCGTTGTTACTGCGCACGAGGGCTTCGATAATTTCTGGCGCAGCGCGGCCACAATTGTCGCTACGAAACTCAAGCTCGACGGTTGACATAAGGTTCAAAGCACAAGTTGAGTGCCAAGTTCGACGACGCGATTGGCAGGAATCTTAAAAAAGTCGGTTGCACTGGTTGCATTCCTAGACATCAGACGAAAGAGCTGTGCTCGCAAGGCCCAGACACTTCGTTTGCCAGAGGGAACCACAGTCTCTCGAGACAAATAAAACGTAGTGGACATCATGTCGAAGGTTTGCCCAAATTGTTTCTCACACAAGGTCAATGCACGTGGCACATCTGGATTCTCCATAAAGCCA
>CAMBPA010000092.1 GCA_945869355.1 Bordetella parapertussis | reverse complement strand
GCGAGCACCGGTTCGTAGTTCAGGAGTGGCTCGCCCATACCCATCATCACGACGTTACTGATTAAGCGCGCATCTGCAGAGCTCTCTTGCGACCCGATTCGTGCGGAGGCTGTGTCTTGCATGAGTTCGTGCCTGGCCCACCAAAGCTGACCAATGATTTCGGCAGCGCTTAGGTTGCGGTTAAAGCCTTGATGCCCCGTGGAACAAAACGTGCAGGCGACATTGCACCCGGCTTGACTCGAAATACACAAGGTACCTCGGTCATCTTCGGGGATAAACACGGATTCAATCGCATTCCCTTGTCCGACATCAAACAGCCACTTACGCGTGCCGTCCGCAGAACTATGTTGGGTGAGTACTTTGGGAGCCTGGATCACACATGCATCAGACAATTGGGCACGAAAATCACGCGCCAGGTCAGTCATGAGATCGAAATCACTCGCACCCCGCTGGTGCACCCACTTTTGCAGTTGGCGAGCACGAAACGGCTTGCCCCCCCACTGCCCGACCAGTTGGGTCAGTGCCGATGCGTCGAGCCCAAGCAGATTGATCGGTTCAGGGTGCATGCAAAGTAAGCCACGAGCCAAACAGCCGGATTAACGGCTGTGGATATTAATTTCAGGGAAGAAAAATGCGATTTCAACGCGCGCGGTTTCAGGCGCGTCGGAACCGTGCACAGCATTGGCGTCAATGCTGTCTGCGAAGTCAGCACGAATAGTGCCCTTATCGGCCTTCTTGGGATCTGTTGCGCCCATCAGGTCACGATTCTTCTGGATCGCGCTCTCGCCTTCCAACGCCTGCACAAACACTGGTCCGGAAATCATGAAGTCGACCAAGTCTTTGAAAAATGGACGCGCGCTGTGGACCGCGTAAAAACGCTCAGCGTCGGCGCGCGATAACTGGAGCATGCGTGCAGCGATCACTTTGAGTCCTGCGCCCTCAAAACGGGCGACAATTTGACCGACGACGTTCTTGGCGACCGCGTCGGGCTTAATAATCGATAGGGTACGTTCAACAGACATGTAAAACTCCAATAATTCTCAATAAAAACAGGGACTTTGCTTATGCCCACCGTAGCCCACGATTCTAGCACGCCACTAAGTCTCACAACACCCTAAAATAGCAGGGTTTTGCCAGTTTCTGGCTCGGCGTAAAGCGTCCTTGCTTCCCTTCTCGCCCCTGCGTCACCCTATTTTTTGTGGATAACTTGATGAATCAGCCCAGCACCCTCCCCGACGGAGAACTATCCAAAAGCTTTGAGCCGGCGGATCTAGAGGCCCGTTGGTATGCAGAATGGGAAAAACGAGGCTACTTTGCCGGCGGTCAGCATGCAAAAGGCGATGCCGACGGTACCCCCTACGCGATTCAGTTCCCGCCACCGAACGTCACGGGCACCTTGCACATGGGGCATGCCTTTAACCAAACGATTATGGATGGCCTGATCCGGTACCACCGCATGAGAGGGCACGACACCGTGTTTGTGCCAGGCACCGATCATGCAGGGATTGCCACGCAGATTGTGGTGGAACGCCAACTTGACGCACAAAAGACCTCACGCCATGACCTTGGTCGCGAAAAATTCATCGAAAAAGTCTGGGAGTGGAAAGAACTCTCAGGCAACACCATCACGACCCAAGTGCGGCGTTTGGGCGCTTCGGCAGACTGGCCCCGTGAATACTTCACGATGGACAACCAGATGTCTGCTGGCGTCGTCGAGACTTTTGTCCGGCTGTACAAGCAAGGTCTGATTTACCGAGGCAAGCGCCTCGTTAACTGGGACCCAAAGCTACTCACGGCGGTATCAGACCTCGAAGTGCAATCGGTCGAAACCGATGGACATCTTTGGCATATCCGTTACCCGCTTGTTGACGGGCCCCAAACGATCACCCACGAGGACGGCACGTCAGAATCCATCACCGGAATGACCATCGCCACCACGCGCCCTGAAACCATGCTCGCAGACGGAGCGCTCTGCGTACACCCTGAAGATACGCGTTACAAGCATCTCGTCGGAAAAATGGTAGATCTGCCTCTGTGTGACCGCCAGATTCCCATCATTGCCGATGACTTTGTGGATCCGAAGTTTGGAACGGGCTGCGTAAAAATTACCGGCGCACACGACTTCAACGATTACGCCTGCGCGCAACGTCATCACCTTCCGCTCATCGTGATTTTCACTTTAGACGCACGCATTAATGACCAAGGGCCCGCACAGTTCAAGGGCATGGATAGATTCGTCGCGCGTAAGGCAGTTGTTCAGGAACTGGAGCAAAAAGGCTTTCTGGTTAAAGTTGACGCGCACAAAATGATGCAGCCACGTGGCGACAGGACGGGCGCTGTGCTCGAACCTATGCTGACAGACCAATGGTTTGTCGCCATGAGCAAGCCCGCCCCTGCCGATACGCTTCACCCCGGAAAGAGCATCACTGACGCTGCACTTGAGGTGGTGGCCAAAGGGGATATCCAGTTTTATCCACAAAACTGGACAACTACGTACAACCAATGGCTCGAAAACATTCAGGACTGGTGCATCTCACGTCAATTGTGGTGGGGACATCAGATTCCTGCCTGGTACGCGCCCGACGGACAAGTGTTCGTTGCGCACACAGAAAAAGAGGCGAACGATCAAGCGCGCGCAGCAGGCGTGACGGCTGCGCTGAATCGTGATCCCGATGTACTCGACACATGGTTCTCCTCGGCCTTAGTGCCCTTCACTACCCTGGGTTGGCCGCAAGAAACCCCAGATTACAAACGCTATTTACCCTCGAGTGTCTTGGTCACCGGTTTTGACATCATTTTCTTTTGGGTGGCACGCATGGTCATGATGACGACTCATCTGACGGGTCAAGTGCCTTTCAAGCACGTTTATGTACACGGGCTCATCCGAGATGCCGAAGGGCAGAAGATGAGTAAGTCAAAGGGAAACACCTTAGACCCCGTCGACCTCATCGATGGTGTTGACCTAGAAAGTCTGGTCACTAAACGCACGTTTGGCCTCATGAATCCAAAGCAAGCAGGCTCAATCGAGAAGGCGACGCGCAAGCAATTCCCAGAGGGCATTCCAGCGTTTGGGGCTGATGCGCTGCGCTTCACCATGGCAGCGTACGCCACGCTCGGGCGCAATATCAACTTTGACCTTAAGCGTTGCGAAGGATATCGAAACTTTTGCAATAAGCTCTGGAACGCCACGCGGTTTGTGCTGATGAACACCGAGGGCCAGGATATGTCGGCTGCGCCCGCAAGCGCGCAGAGCTTTGTCGATAAGTGGATTCTTGGGCAGCTGCAACAACTTGAGCTCGATGTGGCGAAAGGTTTTTCAGATTACCGCTTCGACAATATTGCGAATGCGCTTTATCACTTCGTCTGGGATGAGTATTGCGATTGGTATCTGGAACTTGCGAAGGTTCAGATTCAAACGGGTGATGCAGACCAACAGCGCGCGACGCGACGCACACTGATTGAGGTGCTCGAGACAGTATTACGACTACTGCATCCCATCATGCCCTTCATCACTGAAGAGCTGTGGCAAAAAGTATCGGTGGTCGCTGGGCGCCGCGACGTCAACGAAACCTCAAGCGTATCGGTTCAATCTTTTCCTCTTGGGGATGCCAGGACCATCGATGAAGCAGCGACGCGGCAACTTAACGCGTTGAAAGCACAAATTGAAGCTGTTCGTGCCTTGCGCGGAGAGATGAACCTCTCGCCCGCAGCACGGGTACCTTTAATAGCTGAAGGCCCCAAAGATCAGTTAGAGCTGCATGCGCCCTACCTTGCTGCGTTGGCCAAGCTCTCGGAGGTTCAGGTTGTGGCGACCCTCCCTGACGAGGGCGCGCCGGTGCAGGTCGTCAGCAACACACGCCTGATGCTAAAAGTCGAGATCGACGTGGCAGCGGAAAAAATCCGTTTGGATAAAGAAATCGCGCGCCTCGAGGGTGAAATCGCCAAGGCTCAAGGCAAACTCACTAACGAATCCTTCGTCGCACGTGCACCAGTTGCTGTCGTTGAACAAGAGAAGCAGCGCGTGGAGCAATTTGGCGAAACGCTGGCACAAGTTAAAAGCCAGCGAGCTCGACTGGCTTAGCACCAGCGCCTTGCGGCGCTACGACCCGCTCAGTGTGGCCAGAAATTTTTCATCGGCCGCGCTGAGCAGTCCACGCGAGCGCGCCTGAGCAATCAAATCCGGTCGTTTCGCAAGCGTCAGGCTCAAGGACTGCTCACGCCGCCAACGTGCAATCAATGCGTGATTGCCAGACATCAATACCGCAGGAACCGACTCAGCATCAAACAGCTCTGGTCGCGTGTAGTGCGGGCTATCCAGCAAACCCGACAACGAATCCTGAAACGAGTCCTGAGCCGATGAGTCGCCGTGGTTGAGTGCACCTGGCAATAAGCGTACCGCCGCATCGATCATTGCGAGCGCCGCGATTTCTCCGCCGGACAATACGAAATCGCCGAGTGACCATTGCGCATCGACAGTACGGTTGATGAAACGCTGATCGACGCCCTCGTACCGCCCACAAACAAAAATAGCCCCTTTTGTTGCGGCCAAGGTCGCCGCATGGTGCTGGCTAAATTTTTCTCCGGCGGGAGAAAGTAGGATCACGGGCGCCTGCACATCAGAGTCATCCTTCGCAAGACGATCTTGTTTGATGGCCTCGACGCTCTTGAGCAACGGCTCCATCATCATCACCATCCCCGGACCACCGCCATAAGGACGATCATCCACCGTACGATGAATGTCTTGCGCCTGATCACGCGGGTTCCATGTCTGTAACGACCACAGCCCTTGCTTGTGGGCGCGACCGGTGATGCCCGCATCTCGCACGACACTAAACGCTTCTGGAAACAAGGTAATGGCGTCAATTCGCATACGCAGTGCTTTGAAATTAAAGGTCAAACGGCCAATCGGTTTCAATACGGCGCTTCAGGATGTCGACGCCCTGCACATGGGCAGCGACAAAAGGCACCAGCATTTCTTGCGGGCGCCCTTTGGCATCGAGCATCAGAACAGGATTTGCCTCGGAGTCTGCCGGCTGGTCTGGTGACACAACGAACCGCTCCACACGCAAAATTGCATGGGCGCCGTTATCGAGTACTTCTTGCACAATGCCCATTTGCTTTCCCGCGCTAAAGACCTGACAACCAATGAGATCGACCCAGTAATACTCGTCAGACTTCGCTTGTGGGAAATACTCTCGAGAAACATAAACGGTGTAGCCGCGCTTGGACTCGGCGGCATCCCGATCTAGAACGCCCTCAAGCTCGGCGACAACAGTCAGCCCCTGCGGACGACACTGTTTGACCGCATACGGCCTGCAGCGAGACAACAACAGTTTGGAAGGTTCAGTGCTTGCGGAAGAGTTTGACGCATCACGCAACGGCGATGCAGGCGGACAAAGCCACCACATCGGCGCTGCACGCAACACAGTGCTTTGCACGGAATGCGGTTGGGCTTTAACCCAGCCGCGTATTCCATAAGCTGACACGATCCAACCTAGTTCGACTAGATCATTTGGCGCTTTTGTTGCGCCAGTGTCAGCCATCACAAGCAGGCCGAATCAATTAAGCCGCTGTCGCGACTTTGGCCGAAAAGTCCTTAACCAAACGAGCTACGGCAGGCGACAACTGCGCGCCAACGCCAGTCCAGTGCTGTACGCGATCAAGCGCAATGCGCAGACGCTCTTCGTTTGCATTAGCAACGGGGTTATAAAACCCAACGCGCTCGATGAAACGACCATCGCGGCGATCACGGGAATCGGTCGCAACGAGGTTGTAAAAAGGACGTTTCTTGGAGCCGCCACGGGCCAGGCGAATCACCACCATACGTAATCCCTTGAAAATGTTCAATAAAAATGCTCAGCCACTATGCTGAGATAAGCCCAAGAGTATAGCATTAAAGATACAAAGATTTAAGGCGCCAGACTTTTATTTGAGCCGGCGCCGTAAGTAATGCGTCACGCGCTCAGTCTCGTCTAACTGCACCAGCAATTCATTGCCAGTTTGGCGACAAAATGC
>CAMBPA010000091.1 GCA_945869355.1 Bordetella parapertussis | reverse complement strand
GGTTGGGAAAAACTTGTGAATCGCGCTTCGATGACTTGGCGCAATTTGGATGATGGGTTAAAGGCGCCGCAGACGGATGTGCAGTGGCTCAGTTTGATCGCGGCTTATCCCGCACTTGTGAGACGTCCGCTGACGGTGTATGCCGATCAGTCTGTGTCGGTTGGCTTTAATGAAAAGCGTTTTGCTGAAAAGCTCGGGATCAAATGATGGACGTTAATCTCTTGTTAATCGTGACCACTCTTGCGAGTGTCTGCGCCACACTCTTCGCGGTGTTGGCTTGGCTACGTGCCGCACGCATGGGCGCAACGTCGACCGAACCAAAACTCGATCAGATTCTCAGCGCACAAGAGCGTCTTGAGCGCAGCCTAAGGCAAGAGCAAACCGAGGCACACCGTCAGTTGCGTACCGAACTGGCTGAGTCGTCTCGTGCGCTACGGACCGAACTAGCTCAGAGCGATAACGATTTTCGGTCTGCCATGGCGCGCGATGCGGCGGCCGGGCGTACTGAAAGCGCCGAGTCTCTCAATCGTTTTGCCACAGGGTTTTCCGAGCAGTTGCAAACACTGATTCAGGCCAATGAGCGCCGCATCACTGAATTGCGTAATGCGGTTGAGGAACGTTTGCTGGCGTTGCAAAAGGATAATTCGGCCAAACTCGATGAAATGCGTCGAACCGTTGATGAGAAACTGCATGCAACGCTTGAGCTGCGTTTGGGCGAGTCTTTCAAACTTGTCTCGGATCGCCTAGAGGCGGTACATAAAGGCTTGGGTGAAATGCAGACCCTCGCGGCCGGGGTAGGCGATCTCAAGCGCGTGCTGACAAACGTCAAGTCCCGCGGCACTTGGGGAGAGGTGCAATTGGCGCGTCTGATTGAAGACACCATGACGCCAGATCAATATGCCCGTAACGTCAAAACGGTGCCGGGCAGTGACGCACAAGTTGAATTCGCAGTGCGCTTGCCAGGTCAGGGCCAGTTCGACGAACCGGTCTGGTTGCCGATTGACGCTAAGTTTCCGAAAGAGGAGTACGAACGTCTCATGGATGCGCACGAGTTGGCGGATCGCGATGCCATGAAAGCGGCCGGCACTGCGCTTGGTCGCGCGATTGAGCTTCAGGCTAAGACGATTGTTGCCAAATACATATCGCCGCCGCACACCACTGATTTTGCGATCATGTTTCTGCCCAGCGAAAGTCTCTATGCAGAGGTGTTGCGTCAGCCAGGCCTGTTAGATAAGTTGCACGACCTCAGGGTGAACGTCGCTGGCCCTGCAAACCTTGCGGCGCTGCTCAACAGCTTACAGATGGGTTTTCGCACCTTGGCGATCCAACAGCGTTCTTCGGAAGTCTGGCAGGTGCTGCGTGCCGTCAAAACAGAGTTCGGCAAGTTTGGCGATACCCTGGCGAACGTCAAAAAATCGCTCGATACGGCGAGTAGTCGTATCGGACAAACCGAATCGCGCACCCGTATGATGTTGCGTAGCTTGAAAAACGTCGAGGCGATGCCCGAGGAACAGGCAAAAGCGTTGTTCGCGCCCGAGGTCGCTGAGACGGACCATGATGAAGGTGAGGTTGATCCCGATGTCGGCGATATCGCGCCTGATGCCACCCAAAAATCCTAAAGGACAGTCGTATGCTTTCTCAACAAGATCTTAAATTGCAGGCTGCTGAGGCGGCGCTCTCACTGATCGAGCCGATGCTCACGACGGATGCCGTGATCGGGGTGGGGACGGGATCCACCGCTGATTTATTTATCGACGGGTTGGCGCGTTTTCGTGGATGCTTTCGCGGTGCCGTCGCGAGCTCCGAGCGCAGTGCAAAGCGGCTTAGTGATTTAGGGATTGTCGTGCTCGATTTGAATCAAGTCGAGTCGATGCCCGTCTATGTGGATGGTGCCGATGAGATTAATGCCTCCCTTCACATGATTAAGGGTGGCGGCGGGGCGCTGACGCGTGAAAAAATCGTAGCCTCCGTTGCGCAAAAATTTGTGTGTATTGCCGATGAGTCAAAGCTTGTACAAACGTTGGGTAAGTTTCCGCTACCCATTGAAGTACTTGCCATTGCAAGTCAAGCAGTGGCGCGTGTTGCCTTGTCGCTAGGCGGCAAGCCCACATTGCGCGAAGGCTTCACCACCGACGGTGGCAACCAAATTCTAGATGTGTCTGGCCTCAGCATTACGGACGCCATTGCACTTGAAAAACAACTCAATAACGTGCCGGGCGTCGTGACCAACGGATTGTTCGCGATCCGTCCGGCCGATGTTGCCTTATTGGCAACACAGAACGGTATACGTCGTCTGTAGACGCATACCTTCTTTTGACGTGGTTTTAGGCGGGCGGTGGCACGAAGCCTTGGGCCTCTACGTCGATGTCTTCAAACAGATGTTTTTCCATTTGTTCTTTTAGGTATTTGCGTGCCCGCGTATCCGCAAGATTTAATCTGTTTTCGTTGACCAGACGCGTCTGAACGTTCAGCCATTCCTGCCAAGCTTCTTTGGAGATGCTTTGCCAGATACGGGTGCCCATCTCGCCAGGATAGGGTGGGTAGTCCAGCCCTTCGGCTTCTTTTTTAAGCTTTAAACACTGTACGGTACGGCCCATGGTGATCAATCCTGTCTAGAACAAAGTAAATGTATTGTAGGGGCTTCTGAGATCTCTTGAAGAATAGCCCCCAGACCCTACAGGCGTTTTATAAAAATTAGGCTGTTGCGTGAACGGTTGTAGTGCGTTTGTTTTTCTTTGGGCAAGTCTGCGACTCCACCTTGAACAAACCCGCGTTTGATGAACCAGTGGGAAGTGCGGGTGGTCAGCGCGAAAATACGTTTTGCGCCGTGGCCTCTGGCACGCGACTCCATATGCCGCAATAAAATTTCGCCTTCCCCAGTTCCTTGCCACTCCGGGTGCACGATCAGACAGCCCATTTCTGCCATCTGATCCTTGGGAAAGTCATGCAGCGTCGCGCAACCATAAATCACTCCATCGTGCTCGAGCACCGTAAAGTTTTCCACGTCACGTTCAATGAATGCGCGGCCACGTGGTACGAGCGTGCCATCTTGCTCCAAGGGCTCGATGAGTTGCAAGATAGCGCCGACATCATCGATCGTTGCGGGTCGCAAGTCGTCTAGCGTATCTTCCACCACCATCGTGCCCACACCGTCGTGGGTAAAGACTTCAAGCAGGACGACACCGTCCATTGAGAACGGTATCAAGTGCGCGCGTGTCACGCCGCGCTTCACAGCGCGCGAGGCAAACTGCAGATAAAAGGCGGTGTCAGGGTCGATTGAGCCTGAGGCGAGGAGAGCATCGGCGTCGAGTCTTGCCAACTCGGTGTCTATGCTGCCGTCTTCGGCGATGACGCCAGGCGATTCCGTCAGAAAAATGAGCTTCTCTGCGCGCAAGGCGGTTGCCACGCTCGTGGCGAGTTCTTCCATCGCCAGATTGAAGGCCTCACCCGTTGGTGAGAATCCTAGCGGCGACAGCAGAACAATTGAACCGCGATCAATCGATGAGCGCAAAGCGTCGACATCGATCTTACGCACCTGACCGGTGTGTTTGTAATCCACTCCGTCAATAATACCGGTGGGACGCGCTGTCACGAAGTTACCTGAAATAACCCGGATTTGAGCGTGCGACATGGGCGTGTTGGGCAACCCTTGGCTGAATGCCGCTTCGATGTCTAGGCGTATCTCGCCGGCGGCCTCTTTTGCGCACTCAAGTGCATCGGCGTCCATCGGGGAGCGGCCACGGTCGAACTGTTGGCTAAAACCCTTCAGACGCAGTTGCTCGTTGACTTGGGGTCGAGAGCCATGCACCAGTACGAGTTTGATGCCTAGGGCTGAAAGTAGGGACAAATCTTGGACCAGTGTATTGAGGACATTGGCCTGGACCAGCTCGCCGCCAAAGGCGACGACAAAGGTTTTGCCACGAAATGCGTGCACGTAAGGAGCTACCTCCCGGAACCAGCGCACAAACTGCGCGGCAGCGAACTCTGGGGCTTCTTGAGCGGAGACGGTTTCTTGTTCTAGGGAGTCTGGCATAGTGGCTAGTGTTGTAAACCTCGTGGGCTGTGAGTTTGAGCGATAAATTTTATAATGTCCTGATCAACGGATCCGAAAATATGCCCGATTCAAAGCGCTCAGCCGATTCAAGGCCAGAAAGCGTTGTCATTTCCCCACGACTTGCCCCTCCGATCACCTATCCCGAGGATTTGCCGGTTAGTGGGCGTCGTCAGGAGATCGCTGCCACGATCGCCGCGCATCAGGTCGTGATTGTCAGCGGTGAAACCGGATCTGGCAAAACGACCCAACTTCCCAAAATCTGCCTTGATCTCGGACGCGGCCTCGTCAAGATGATTGGCCACACCCAACCACGTCGATTAGCAGCGAGCTCTGTGGCTCGCCGGATTGCCGAGGAATTACATTCACCGCTCGGGGAGTGGGTGGGGTATCAGGTGCGCTTTCAGGACCGCAGCAGCGCGCAGACGGCTATCAAGCTCATGACAGATGGGATTTTGCTCGCGGAGTCGCAGCGTGACCCCATGCTCCGCCGTTATGACACGATCATCATTGATGAGGCCCATGAACGTAGCCTGAACATTGATTTCCTACTTGGCTACCTTAGGCAGCTATTGCCTAAGCGTCGCGATCTAAAGCTCATCATTACCTCCGCGACGATTGATGCGAGTCGCTTTGCCGCGCATTTTTGCGACGCGAGCGGCACGCCTGCCCCCGTCATTGAGGTGTCGGGTCGGCTGTATCCGGTGGATATCCGCTATCGTCCGGTTGAACCGCCAGAATCAGAGACGCCCAGCGCCCCGACTGGCTACACGCCCTCAGAGCGCACGCAAGCTCGCGATGAAGAGCGCGACTTGATGAGTGCTCTGTCCGATGCGGTCGACGAGTGCGCGCGCGTGGGCGCCGGCGACATCCTTGTCTTCATGCCGGGTGAGCGTGAGATCCGCGAGGCAGCCGAGACGTTGCGCAAACACCATCCTCCCAGCACGCAGATACTGCCACTGTATGCACGGCTATCACAGTCCGAGCAGGAGGAGATTTTTCGTCCCAGCACCAATGCGCGCAGGGTGGTGTTAGCCACCAACGTGGCAGAGACTTCACTGACTGTGCCGGGCATTCGTTTTGTGATCGATAGTGGCTTGGCGCGTATCAAACGCTATTCCTGGCGCAATAAGGTCGAGCAGTTACGCGTGGAGCCGATCAGTCAGGCCTCGGCCAATCAGCGCGCCGGGCGTTGCGGTCGCTTGGGGCCAGGGGTCTGCATAAGGCTCTATGACGAGCAGAGCTTCAAAGATCGTCCGGCCTTCACGGATCCTGAGATTTTGCGGTCCTCACTGGCCAGTGTGATTTTGCGGATGAAGGCCTTGAAGCTCAACAGTATTGAGGACTTCCCTTTTGTTGATCCGCCGAGTGGCCGGGCGATTGCAGATGGTTATCATTTATTACAAGAATTAGGCGCAATGGATCCGGACGGGGAGCACCCAGAGGCGCTCACACCAACTGGCCACGCCTTAGCAAAGCTTCCGGTTGATCCCCGTATCGGTCGTATGATTCTTGCGGCGTGCGATCAACATTGCCTGACTGAAATGCTGATCATCGCTTCTGCGCTATCGGTGCAAGATCCGCGCGATCGACCCATGCAAGCGCGCGAAGCAGCAGAGAATGCGCACTCCAAATTTTCGGATGACAAATCCGAGTTTGTGTCCTACATCAAGCTATGGCGTTGGTATCACGAGCAGGTGGCGCACAAAGATTCGCAGCGCAAACTCGTGGCGCAGTTTCGCCAGCAGTTTCTTTCGCCGCTGCGCCTGCGCGAGTGGCACGATATCCATAGTCAGTTAATGGCGCTTGTTGGTGAACAAGGATGGCGTCTGAATAAAACCGAAGCGACGCACGAGCAACTTCACCTTGCGTTGATGTCGGGGCTCTTAGGTAATTTGGGCTTGAAGTCCGAAGAATCAGGGCATTACCAAGGGGCACGCGACATTCGTTTTTGGATTCATCCTGGCTCTAA
>CAMBPA010000090.1 GCA_945869355.1 Bordetella parapertussis | reverse complement strand
CTGCCGGTAACGTCGGCCTGGCCCAAGTGGCACGTAGTAAGCCTGATGGCTACACCATCGGTTTGGGGACCATTGGCACACAAGCCATCAATCAGTTTTTGTATACCCAGATGCAATTTGATCCCGGCTCCGATCTCGTGCCAATCGCGTTAGTGTCGACGACACCAAACGTGATTTCTGTTGCCGCGAATTCGCCTTGGAAAAATCTAGGTGATGTCATCAAGGCAGCAAAAGCTGCGGGTGACAAGAAGCTGAGTTATGGCACGCCTGGCATCGGCTCCTCACCACACCTGACCGGCGCATATTTTGAGGCGATGGCAGGCATTGAGTTGCTGCATGTTCCGTTCAAAGGTGTGTCGGCTTCTATGCCTGCACTGATTGGCGGGCAAATCGATCTATTGTTTGATAATTTGCCTGGCTCTATCGCGCAGATTAAAGACGGTTCGCGTATCCGCGGTATCGCTGTGACCTCGGCCGAGCGCACCCCGCTTGCTCCTAATTTACCGACTTTCGCTGAAGGCGGAGTCGCGGGCTTTGATGTCACAGCCTGGTTTGCGATCTACGCCCCTAAGGGTACGCCGCAGCCTGTGATGGACAAGCTTATTGAAGCCGCGCGCGTGGGCCTTAAGTCGGAGAAGGTTGCCGAGGCTTACATGAAGTTGGCTGCAGTGCCTGGTAACTTGTTTGGGCCTGATCTAGCTGCCTTTGAAGCCAAAGAACGTGCCAAATGGGGTAAGTTAATCAAAGACCGCGGGATCACAGCACAATGAGCGGAACAGCACTTGTCACGGGCGGTAGCCGCGGGATTGGGCGCGCTGTCGTAGAGGACCTCATTGCGCAAGGTTATGAGGTCATTAATTTCAGCCGCACGGCACCAGCCAAACTGTTGCCAGGCGAAATTTTTGAATCTGTCGATCTAGGCAACTCTAAGCGTACGCGTGAAGCGGCGCTCGATTGGGCGGCAAAGAAAGATATTCTAAGTCTGGTGAATAACGCGGGCATGATTCATGTTGGCAAAATCGAGGAAATCACGCTTGAAGATGTCGACGATATGATTACGCTCAATATGGTGGCGCCGCTTTTGCTCACACAAGCGGTCCTGCCCAAAATGCGTGCAAACAGATATGGTCGCATCGTCAATATTGGTAGTCGCGCGGGCTTAGGTAAGGTGGGCCGTACCGTGTATGGCGGCACAAAGGCTGGGCTTGCAGGAATGACGCGCACCTGGGCGCTCGAGACCGCGTCGCATGGCATCACCGTCAATGCGATTGCGCCTGGCCCCGTTGCAACGGAGTTGTTTTTGGCGAGCAATCCACCTGAACTGCCTCAGACAAAGAAGATTATGGAGTCTGTGCCGGTAGGACGTTTTGGTGAGCCCGCCGAAATTGCGCACGCTGTGCGCATGTTTCTGGATAAGAAGGCGGGCTTCATCACCGGGCAGTTGTTGTATGTTTGCGGCGGCTTGTCCGTGGGGCTTACCGCTTAAGTCTTCATGCCCGTGATCGACTTGACCATGGCGCGTGGATCACGCATGGGCCAGCGACCGCTGCTGGCCTGGCTGATGAAGTCACCAACGATGCGGTTGAAGTTCACCGGGTCTTCGATGTTGAGGGTATGGCCACAGTTGGGCATGATGGATAAAGCGGCCGAAGGAATCGTTTCCTTGAGCATGATGCCTGGACGCAGGCATGGCCAGTCTTCATCGCCGTTCAAAATCAATGTGGGGACGGTGAGCTTTTGCAGCCTTTCGGTGAGTGTGTAGAGCGAAGGACGCTCGCGTTGCACACCGAGCTGCGTGTTGGCTGAGCCCAACGCAGAGTGGCCATAGAACTGCTCTTTGAACTCGGCAAATCCATTGGGGTCTGCACGCTCAAACGATAGACGAGTTGGGCCATAGGCGTACTTATCAACAAAGGCTTTCATCCCTTCTTTAAGCAGCATGTTTGCACTGGCCTCTGCCTCTTCGCGGAATTGATTTCGAATCTCAAGTTCAGCACCGTAGCCGCATCCTGCTACGCAAAGTGAGAGCGCACGCTCAGGATATAACAAACCAAAATGCAGCGTGGCAAAACCACCCATCGACAGACCGACGACGTGTGCCTTCTTGATTTTTAAGTGATCGAGTATAGCCAGAATATCTGCGGCCGCACGATTTTGGGAGTAGGACGACACCTCGGCTGGTACCGCGGAAGGAGGGTAGCCGCGCGCGTTATAGGTGATGACCTGATAGTGCCGCGCGAAATGGCGAACCTGTGGTTCCCAGCTTTCTTTATGGCCTGCGAATTCGTGAACAAAAATAATGGGTGTGCCGGATCCTGTTGTTTCATAACAAAGGTCTACACCGTCGTCTGTTTTTGCGAAAAGCATAAGTTCTCCTGTGCATGGTGCAAGCTTGGCATGCGTGACCGCGCAGCGTCAAGATATCAACGCGCTTTGGATGCCTCGCGTGCTTTAAAAAAGTTGGCAAAGGCTTGTTGCGCCTCGGCGGATTGCAGTCGCTCTGTGAAGTGACCCCACTCGTAATCAAACGCCGCATGAAGCGCGGGGCGCTGCGCGTGTTTCATCATCTGTTTAGAGAGTTGTAGCGCTTGTGGGGGCAACGCAGCCAGTTCGACGGCGGTTTGCTGTGCGTGGACCAAGGCCTGGCCCGGCTGCGTCACGGCAGTAATAAATCCAGCCTCGAAGGCTTCCTGGGGCTTAAACGCTCGCCCGCGCAGTAGCCAGTCATTTGCTTTACGCGCGCCCACTAGTTGCGCGAGCAACAAGCTTGAGGCGCCTTCCGGGCATAAACCCAAGGGCACAAATGGAATCTTAAACAGCGCGTTGTCGGCCGCATACACAAAATCGCAGTGCTGCAACAAGGTCACGCCGATCCCGATTGCATTGCCCTCAATCGCTGCAATGATTGGAAGGTCTGAGTCGACCAGGCTGCGCAGTAAAGTGATGCCAGGGCTATCACCCGCCGGGCGTGGGCGTTGGAAGTCTTTCAGGTCATTGCCAGCGGTAAAGTGCCCGTGGGCACCCGTCAGCACAATCGCACGCGTTGCGCTGTCCGAACTCGCGGCACGCACTTGTGCAGCAAGCGCGAGATAGGTTTGCGCGTCCAGAGCATTACGACTTTCTGGTCGATGGATCGTGAGGGTTAGCACCCCTTGGTTTGTTTCGCTTAGTACCGTGTCGCTCATTATGTGTTCCAGACAGTCCCAACAAAAAGCTCACCCGAAGGTGAGCTTTTTAACATCAAAGCAGACAGAACTTGTTAATCGCGGCTACCGCCTGTGATGCCAAGGATCGCCAACAGGTTTGAAAACACGTTGTATACGTCCAAGTAGATCGCCAGCGTGGCTGAAACGTAGTTAGTTTCGCCGCCGTTGACCACACGCTGCAGATCGATCAGCATGAAGGCTGAAAAAATCACAATGGCAAGCACCGAGATCGTGAGCATCAGCGCGGGCAACTTCAGCCAAATATTCGCGATACCAGCGACCAACAAAATTATCACACCGATGAACATGAACTTGCTCAGGCCAGACAGATCGCGTTTGATCGTTGTGGCCAGCGTTGCCATTGTGCCAAACACAATCGCCGTGCCGCCGAACGCAAACATCACGAGCTGGGTGCCGTTGCTCATGCCCAAGACGAAGCCTAATAAGCGCGACAGCATAACGCCCATAAAGAACGTAAACAGCAGCAGCAGGCCAACGCCTAAGGAGCTTTCTTTGTACTTTTCAATGGCAAACATCAAGCCAAAGGCGCCAGCCAAAAAGATAATGACCGTCATGACAGGGCTAGAGGCCATGACTTGACTGATGCCGGTGCTCATGCCAACGGCTGCACCTAGAACGGTTGGGATTAAGGACAGCGCGAGCAACCAGTAGGTGTTGCGCAGCACACGGTTGCGCACGACTCCTACAGCGGCGCCATCGTGTGGGTTGCTAGAGAGGGTTGGGCGATAGTCGCTCATGTAGTGCTCCTTTTACTAAAAATGAGGCAAGAACAAAGTAATCGTCTTGTATCTATGACCGAAAGCATACCTGACAGTTCCCTGAAAGGCTAGATTCCTTTGATTTTATAGGGTATTTCGTATCAAACAGCTGACAAACTGAAAGACTTCATGTCATGTCCAGCGGCCTGATATAGACGCCAGCGTTCGCGCGCCGCAGCTTTATCCGCGTCGTCGTCTGAAACGATTTCCAGTACCCGGGTGACGTTGTCGATCCCGGGCGGGCAGCGGTCGTCTAGGTTAAGTAGCCAGACCTTGGCCGGTGCGCGGGCCAAGGCGCCGGGTAGATCACTAGAAACTAGCCAAATAGGCGTGGCTGCCGCCTCAGGATCATCGGCCGCCACGTGCGGCACAAAGGCGGCTTCATCGACGGCCCATAACTTTTGATCGAACGCCTTCAGGCGTCCCGCGTCTGTGCAATAGACAATCAACGGCTGCCCTGCAAGGTGCTGGCGCAAACTTGTCTGGCAAGCCTGTGTGATGCGTTCGGTTGCACCAAAGGCGAAGTCGATGCGTGCCATCTGGTGTGTCAGGCCTGATTCAACAGGTAATGGAACAGCATGCCAACTGGACGACCGGTTGCACCTTTGACAGCGCCACCATGCCAAGCAGTTCCAGCAATATCCAGGTGCGCCCAGGGATAGGCTTTTGCGAAACGAGACAAGAAACACGCAGCCGTTACCGCGCCACCGGGTTGACCGCCAATATTCGCCATGTCAGCGAAGTTTGATTTCAGTTGTGCCTGATACGCATCATCCAACGGCATGCGCCAAGCGGGATCCTGCGCTTGCTTACCGGCTGCCAAGAGGGCCTCGGCAAGCGCGTCGTTGGTCGAGAACAGGCCCGAGTTCACTTTACCCAGGGCGACCACGCAAGCGCCCGTTAAGGTAGCGATGTCAATGACAGCGGAGGGTTTGAATCGTTCGGCGTACGTGAGTGCGTCGCACAGAATCAGACGGCCCTCGGCATCGGTATTGAGGATCTCAATGGTTTGGCCCGACATGCTTGTGACCACATCGCCTGGCTTGTTCGCCGTGCCGCTTGGCATGTTTTCACATGTGGGGATGAGGGCAATCACTTCCCCGGGCAGGCCGATTTCGGCGATGGCACGCATGGTGCCCAACACACTTGCCGCGCCACACATGTCGAACTTCATCTCGTCCATGGTTGCGGCAGATTTGATCGAAATTCCACCCGAGTCAAACGTGATGCCTTTACCAATCAGGACAATCGGTCCTTTGTCGGCGGCTTTACTCGCTGCCTTGCTCGAGGCGCGTGCGCCGGGTTTTCCTTGATAGTGCATGACGATGAAGCGGGCAGGTTGCTGCGAACCACGGGCCACCGACAAAAAGGAACCCATGCCAAGCTTTTCAATTTGTTTGGGTTCGAGTACGGTGACTTTGATACTTTTGAACTCGCGACCCAGTTTTTTAGCGGCCTCACCCAGGTAGGTCGGTGTGCAGATGTTGCCGGGCAAGTTGCCCAGTGTGCGCGCCAGCGACATCCCTTGGGCAAGTGCGGCGCCTTCGGCAAGGCCATGGTTCGTCGCGGCTTGATCCGACTTGACCACTAACGCGACAAATTTTTTCAGTTTCGGCCGAGCCTCGAGGTCAGGCTTGCCGAAGGTCGCATCAAAGTGGTAGAGGCTTGTACCGACGGCGCTTGCTGTGGTACGTGCGCGCGCACGTGCATCGCTCTGTACGTAAGGGATGGCCGCTACGCTTGACGTCGCTTCGGTCAACCGCGCTTGCGCGCAATAGGCTGCGAAGGCTTGCTCGGCTGTTGCGTGCGCTTTGGCGCTGTACTCGCTCTGTTTGCCTAGTCCGACCAAGACGATTCGAGCGGCGGCCACGCCTTTTAAATCTCGTAAGACCAGCGTCGCGCCGGTATTACCTGTGAATTCAGCTTTGACGACCGCTGTAAGGGCCCCTTGGCTTGCACGATCCATCGCGTCGGCGGCGACGCTTAACATGCCATCCTTAAAAACCCCGACCGCGAGCGCAGCTGTTTTATGTTGGTGGGGTGAAACCGATGC
>CAMBPA010000089.1 GCA_945869355.1 Bordetella parapertussis | reverse complement strand
AATTTTCGGGTGGGCAAAGGCAGCGTATTTGTATTGCACGCGCGCTGTCCGTGAACCCCAAAGTTCTCATTGCAGACGAAGCGGTATCGGCCTTGGACGTGTCGATTCGAGCCCAAATTGTTAATTTGTTAATTGACCTACAAGACGATTTAGGTATTTCTTATTTATTTATATCGCATGATATGGCTGTGGTCGAACGCGTCAGCCATCGTGTCGCGGTGATGTATTTGGGTCAGATTGTCGAGCTCGGGCCTCGCAATGCAATTTTTGAACATCCACAACACCCCTACACGCGCAAGTTGATGGCGGCAGTCCCGATTGCAGATCCTAAGATGCGTCGGGCGCGTAATCTCGAGCTCTCTGAGATCCCGAGCCCTGCGAGAGCGTTGAATGACCTGCCAGTTGTTGCTCCATTAGTGCAGGTCGGTGAGGGTCATTTTGTAGCGCAGCATAAGATTGGTGGTATGTACTAACGTCATAAACATAGGAGATAAAAAATGGATCGCAGAAAATTTTTAGTGACATCCTCGGCTTCGGTTGCCGCAGTATCTGCGCCTCAGGTGCTACGCGCGCAAGGTTCTGCACCCGCCAAGCTGTTTCGTTGGGTACCGCATGCGGATTTGACGATTTTGGATCCCATGTTCAGCACGGTCTTCATCACGAATATTCATTCGCAGTTGGTTTTCGACACGTTGTATGGATTAGACAGTCAATACCAACCGCATCCGCAGATGGCCGTTGGGCACGTGTTGGATCCATCGGGATTGGTTTGGAAAATCATGCTGCGTGATGATCTTAAATTTCATGATGGATCGCCGGTTCGTGCGGCAGATGCCGTCGCGAGCTTGAATCGCTGGGCAAAAAAAGATCTGATGGGGCGCTCCTTGATGGAGGTAACCCAGAGCCTCACCGCCCTGGACGATAAGACAATCGAATTTAAGCTCACCAAACCATTTCCTTTATTGCTTCATGCGATTGCGCGTCCAACGGGCAGCATGGCATGCATCATGCCGGAGAAACTCGCCCAGACACCCGATAACGTGCAGGTGAGGGTGATGAATGGTTCTGGACCGTTTCGCTTTATTCATGACCAATGGGTTTCTGGTTCGCAGGCGGTCTATCAGCGCTTTGTCGACTATGTCCCTACCCGAGACAAGACGAAACCAGAATTCACTTCGGGTCCGAAGATTGTGCATATTGAGCAGGTAAGGTGGCAGATTATTCCTGATCGCGCCACATCGATCGCTGCCTTGCAGAACAATGAAGTCGATGGTGTCGAACACGTTGACAGTGACTTTTTGCCGATACTCAAGAAAGACAAGAACATTACGCTCATCAAGCGTACGCTACCGTCTATCTCGCTCATGCGGTTTAACCATCTGCATGCGCCGTTTAATAATAAATTGATGCGTCAAGCAGTTCTTGCAGTCTTGAGCCAGACTGAGTACATGATGGGGATGAATGGCCCCGACTTCCCTGAATACTGGGATGATAAGTGTGGGGTATTCGTTCCAGGTTCGCCGATGGATAGTAAGGCTGGCATGGAAAAGATTACCGGCAAGCGCGACTTCGCGCGCGCACGTGCGATGATCAAAGAGGCGGGCTATAAGGGCGAAACGGTCGTGATCCTTGATCCGGTGGATTACCCCGTCTTTCATACTGCAGCGCTCATGACTGTGGATCTCTTCAAGAAGCTAGGTATTAAAACTGATTTGCAAGCGATGAACTGGGGTACCTTGATGCAGCGGCGCAATAGCCAAGAGCCGCCGTCGGCGGGTGGCTGGAACGTGACGTTCACGGCGATCACGGGCTCAAATAATCTAGATCCCGCCGGCCACTTGGCGCTGCGAGGATCAGGGCAAAAGGCCTGGTTTGGATGGCCAACCAGCGAGCGCATTGAGCAACTCAGGCTCGACTGGTTTAACGCGACAAGCCTTGAAGCGCAAAAGAAGATTTGTAGTGAATTGCAACTGCAGGTTTTTGAAGATGTTCCTTACGTCCCCCTCGGTGCAAACTATCAAGTCTCTGCGCTGCGTAAAGGCTGGGTAGATTTTCAAGAACAAATGCCTTTGTTCTACACCTTACGCAAAGCCTAACCAGCAGGAGTCGTTCAGATGTCTACATCAAACCCCAAAATTGCCATCATGGGCTTTGCCCTTGAGGCCAATGCGTTTTCTCCTGTCTCGATTCGCGAGGATTTCATACGCTCTTGTTGGCGAGAGGGTGAGGAGATCACTGAGCTCGCCCGTCAGACGAGTAACCTCCCGGCTGAAGTGACGGGGTTTTACGCGCGTATGGATCAATTGGGTGCTTGGGTGCCAGCACCGACGATTGTGATCGGAGCCCCTCCTGGTGGACCAGTGACGCGGGAGGTGTGGGAAGAGTTCATGTCTAAGTTGGACAAGAGCTTACGCGCGTTACTGCCTGTGGACGCTGTCTTTGTAGCCAATCACGGTGCCTCAAGCGCAGAACACCTCGATGACACCGAAGGCGACATGATGGAGCTCATCCGTTCGATCGTTGGACCGAGTGTGCCGATCGTGGCTACGCACGATTTGCATTGCAATATTTCCGAGCGTACGGTTGATATGTTGGACGCGTTAATTAGTTATCGCACTAATCCGCACGTGGATCAGCGCGAACGTGCCGCTGAAGCTGCTGACTTGCTCAAGGAAATTCTTGATGGCGTTAAAACAAAAAAGGCTTTTATTCGTTTGCCGATCACGCCTCCCTCAGTCACTTTGTTATCGGCTCGCGGTCCTTATGCAGACTTGATCAAAATGGGGACGACCATGATGCAAAAGCCGTCCGAAGGCCCAATTGCAAACGTGTCTGTTTCAGCGGGCTTTGTTTTTTCTGATTTGCCTAAATGCGGGATCACGATCTGTGTGACATCACGTGGTGATCTGGCAGCGGCACAGAAGTGCGCCATCAAAATTGCGCGCGCTGCTTGGGCGGATCGTGCGCGCTATGTGCCAGATATGCTCGAAGTTCCCGAGGCTGTTGCCCGGGCGCGCGATACCAAGGTCCCTTTGCTGTTCGCTGACGTAGCAGACAATCCCGGAGGCGGTGGCCGGGGTAACACGGCTTGGATGCTCAAGGCTTTTAATGACGCAAAAATTCCGGGGGTAGTGTTAGGCGTGTTCGTTGATCCTGAGTTGGCGCAGCAGTGTCATGCTGCGGGTGAGGGCAACACGTTTGCAGCAGTGTTCAATGCCACAGAGAGTCAGTTTTCTAAGTGTTACGAGGCACGCGCACGCGTCATCAAGCTTTCGGATGGTGAAGGTACCGGGCGACGTGGGGTAATTGGTGGCAGAAAATTTTCACTTGGACCTTCTGCACTGATTGAACTCATTGACACGGGAACGCGGGTCGTTGTCGGCAGTTTGCGTCGACAGCTTTGTGAGCCGGCAATGCTTGAAATGCATGGAATCGATATTTCAAAAATCCGTATCCTAATCGTGAAGAGCCGCGGCCATTACCGCGCAGGCTTCGACGAGTTCTTCTCTGAGGATCGAATTTTGGATGTGGATAGTCCAGGGTTGACCACGCCCAATTTAAAAAATGTCGATTTCAAGCGCTTGCCGCGGCCCGTCTGGCCGATTGACCAAAATGCAGTGTTTACTGAACCGGTCTGGGCTAAAGGTCTATAGCGATTTATATCGCAGTAAGTTTTGGATAAGGACCGTCTTGTAGTGCGTGCGTCTCAAGGACCACGCGCGAGACCTGTTTGCGGCTGATTTTTCCTTGAGGATTGCGCGGTAAGGCCGCGAGTGCCGCAAACAGCCTGGGTCGTTTGTGTTTAGACATTGCCTCAAGAAGTTGTGAACATTGCTCTTGCCAGCCGTCTTGAGCACCTTCGGCGACTGCCGTGATGATCTCGCCCCAGTAGTCCGATGCAAGAGACGTTACGCATATTTGGCCACACAGCGTGTTGGCTGCCAACGCCACTTCGATTTCATCTGGATTGACACGATACCCCCCTGTTTTGATGACGTCTGCGACACGTCCAGTGAGAATCAATCGTCCTGCGGAATCAACATAGCCGAGATCACCGGTACTGTGCCAACCGTCAGGTTGATGGGGCTTAAAACCATTTGCGTCAATGAGCCCTGCTGACATATGAGGCGCACGCAATAAGATTTCGCCATGTGGTTCTTCTTTAGATAACGCTTCTTGAACTTTTATTTCTACACCGCTTGCGGGCCAACCTACACAAGCGCCTGCTGGGATTTCATCGGCAGTAAGGTAGTCGTGTGTGGCCTGAGGGTCCAATACAGTGATTGGATTGATACACTCTGATTTTCCGTAGGTAATGCGTACTTTAGGCCCGAACATGGCGCATGCGCGCTTGTAGAGCGCGGGTGTGAGCGGCTGCGTCCCAGTAAACACACACCGGACATCGGGATAGGTTGCGCCCGCAAGTGCGGCGGTAATCTTTGCCAAGACAGTCGGAGGAGCGAATATCGCGTCTAATGATTTTTCATCGAGCAGTGGTTTAATCTTTTCTATGTCGACGCCATCGTGTAAGACGATGGTCCCGCCGTGATCAAGCCAGGCAAACGTCAAAAGAGAGGCTCCGTGTACAAAGGGAGTCATCAAGAGGATTCGTTGCCCCGGGCTTGGCACGAACGGTAGGGACGCCTTAAGCAGTTGCTCTCCGGCCCAGCGTGCTTGCTGGGTGTACAACACCCCTTTCGGTTTGCCGGTTGTTCCAGAGGTAAACAGAATACGCGCCGCGGCGCTCGCCGGGCAGGGTGGACGCGACTGTTCGGCCAGGAGCGGCGTCGCGATGTCCGTTGTTCGCACACACCTTAAGTCGAGAGTGTGCAGTTCGCTTTCGCGTTGTTCAAGTGAGACAACGAATTTCGCCTTAGCTAGGTGGGTACACCATTGGAGTTCATCCGTTGTGTAACCCCAGCTCAGCGGCGTTTCACAAGCGCCTGAGAGGCGTGCTCCGTAGGATACCCAGACAGCATCAATGCTGTTGGGCACGAGCGTTCCAATGGGCTCTCCTTCTTGGATACCAAGCTCATGCAAGTGCGCTGCAAGCGCATGGGCGCGTTGAGTTAGCTCGGCATAGCTTAGCGAGTTTCCGCGACCATCGATCGCAGCAACCTGGTGAGCAAAGCGCTGGGACAACACATTGAGCTGTGCAGACCATGCAATTGGAGGTGGGGGAGGGGCGATTAGGTTCATTGGATTAGTGTAATGGAGCATAGGTTTCCCCTCGATTTTATGATTCAATCGAGTTTGAGGTAATGACAGCATTCCAATCTTAAATACCGAAACAAAGGTGAAAATATGACAATGGCGAAAAAGAATAGTGAGACGACCGAAACCGGGGTGAGTCAACCCAATCGTGCACGGCGCTCGCTGGTTGGCGCGGCAGCGATCTCAGCCGTGGGCGCTGGCTTGGGCCTGCCGCTGGTGGCGCAGGCGCAGGGCGCTTATCCAAATCGGCCTTTGAAAATAGTGATTCCTTGGCCCCCCGGGCAAGCGACTGATTTAGTGGGTCGTGCAATTGGAATGGGCTTAACAAAGGTGCTTGGTCAAACGGTGGTGGCTGACAACAAAGCCGGCGCAGGCGGCACAATTGGAACCGATGTTGTGGCCAAAGCCCCCGCTGATGGGTACACGCTTCTTGCCGCGTCCGCCGGACCCGTATCGGTCGCGCCTTTATTGCAGAAAACGCCTTACGATGTATCGAAAGACTTTACAGCGATCGCATTAACCGGTCTTTCGCCGTATGTGTTGGTGACTAATCCGAATTTTCCAGCTAAGACCGCGGCTGAGCTCGTGAAGATCGTGAAAGCGAGCCCGGATAAATATACGTTTGCCACGTCCGGCACGGGAGCAACGGCCCATTTGGTCGCGGAGGCGTTTAATGCCGCCTTAGGCTTGAAGGCGGTACACGTTCCGTACAAAGGCTCCTCGCCTGCGCTAGCAGATGTGCTCGCCGGCCGAGTGGACTACTGCTTGGAGACAGCAGCGGCCACCATGCCTTTTGTGAAAGACGGTCGTTTGAAGGGCTTGGGTGTTTCCCTAGAAAAGGGGAGTCTCGTCACGCCAGGCATCCCCGCGCTTGCGACGGCAGTTAACATCCCTGGCTTTAACCTTGGAGCTTGGGCAGGACTCATGGGGCCTGCGGGCTTACCTGCAGACGTAGTTGATCGTCTCGCTAAAGCAATGCGT
>CAMBPA010000088.1 GCA_945869355.1 Bordetella parapertussis | reverse complement strand
ACTCAAACACCTGACGCAAAGACGTCAGATAGGCCTTGTCGTCGCACATGGTTTTTTCAGGCGCATCAGACACTTTGGCGACAGGCTGGCCGTTGCAGCGGATCATTTTCATCACGACTTGTAGGGGTTCGTACCCTAAATCGTTGGTGAGATTGGTCCCGATGCCGAAGGCTGTTCTACAACGCCCGGCAAACCTGCGGGTCAGCTCAATCGCAAGTGGAAATGTTAACGCATCCGAAAAAATCAGGGTCTTGGCGCGCGGATCCACGCGATTCGCCTCGTAGTGCGCAATCATGCGTTCTCCCCACTCGAAGGGATCCCCCGAATCGTGGCGCGCGCCATCAAACAACTTGCAGAAGTACATATCGAAATCGCGCAAAAAGGCATTCATGCCATACACATCTGAGAGCGCGATACCCAAATCCCCTCGGTACTCTTTTGCCCACATCTCAAAGGCATACACCTGCGAATCACGCAAGCGCGGACCGAGCGCCTGACACGCCTGCAGATACTCGTGCGCCATCGTGCCTAAGGGCAGCACACCATGACGCATCGCCAGCCACACGTTACTGGTTCCGGCGAAATGCTCTCCCATCTGCGCCTTCATGGTGGTCAATACTTCCTCGTGCCAGACTTGCGAAAACCTGCGCCGCGTCCCGTACTCGGCCACCCGAAACTCGCTCAAGTCGTTCGCCTCGAGCACCAACTTCATCTTGTTTTGCAAGCGGGCACGCCCCTCCGCCCAATTTGGCTCCTGACAGGTTCGCCGAAAGTACACCTCATTGACGATCGCCAGCACGGGGATTTCAAACAATATGGTGTGCAGCCAGGAACCCTTGACGGAAATCGCGATTTCGCCAGGACTCTCGCCCTCAGAGACCGTGATACATTTTTCTGGCAAATGAAACAGCCCGAGGAAGTCGATGAAATCGCTCTTAATGAAGCGCAGGCTGCCCAAATAGGCAAGCTCAGCCTCAGAAAAGCGTAACTGGCACAGGCTATGGATCTCGGCGCGTATCTCATCCATATAAGGCCTGAGATCCACACCCTGGTTGCGACACTTATAACGATATTCGGTCTGCGCAGCAGGGAAATGATGCAACACCACCTGCATCATGGTGAACTTGTAGAGATCCGTATCGAGCAGTGACTTAATAATCATGTCTGTGCCTAAAGTATTTCCAAAACCTTAGCACAAGCACTTTCGTTATCAGGGATATCCCGAGCCTGACGCGCAAGATTGGTTAAACTAGGAATTCATTCGATTCACTGGCTCAAAAATAGTGCCCGCCCGATCGCTTTCACAACCTCCTTTGTGGTGGAACCCATGACTCACGTCGTGACTGAAAACTGTATCAAGTGCAAATTTACGGATTGCGTAGACGTATGCCCCGTCGACTGCTTCCGTGAGGGTCCTAACTTCCTGGTTATCGACCCTGACGAATGTATTGACTGCGCGGTGTGTATTCCCGAATGTCCGGCAAACGCCATTTTTGCCGAAGAAGATGTTCCCCAAGACCAAATGAAATTCATCGCACTGAACGCTGAACTTTCCCCAAAGTTCAACAGCATCAGCCGCACTAAAAAGCCGCTACCCGATGCGGACGACTGGAATGGCAAACCAGACAAACTGCAGCATCTTGAGCGCTAAATACACGCCACAGACGGTCCTATCCAAGACCGTCTGGCTAAGCGATAAATTATTTTCGCTCAAGGTCAGCCGTGACCCAGCCTTTCATTTTGCGCCTGGTCAATTCGCTCGGCTAGGCCTGTCTATTGGCGCCGCAGACACCCTGACACCCAGTGAGTGGCGCGCCTACTCTATGGTCTCGCACCCCTCAGAGGACGCACTCGAGTTTTTCTCGGTGATCGTGCCCGACGGTAAGTTCAGCCCAACACTTGCCTCGCTTGCCCCAGGCGACACTCTCTGGATCAACAAGACTGTCTTTGGCTTTCTCACACTCGACCAATTTGCTGATGGCGAAGACCTCTGGTTAGTGTCTACCGGGACCGGACTCTCGGCCTATATTTCGATGCTGCGTGAAGCGAGCACATGGCAGCGCTTTAAACGGATTGTGGTGCTCCACGGCGTGCGGCACGCCAGCGAATTAGCCTACCGCGACGAGCTGTTGCGCCTGCAAAACCAACACAGCGCACTGGGCGAGCGCACGGACAAGGCAGCGCTGGTTTATCTTCCCGTGACAAGCCAAGAGCCCCTAAGGCTCGAGCTTTCGCCTGCGATCACACCGCAGCACCTCGCTGCAAATCGACTCACCACACTGCTGGCCCGTGGCGAACTCGAAGAGCGTACCGGCATCACCCTAGAACCTGAGCGCTCTCGCATCATGCTCTGCGGCAACCCCGCTATGGTCACCGAGATGCGCGCGCTGCTGGCAGAGCGCGGGTTTGCGGCCGGTCGCCGGGGAGTTGCGGGCAACCTTGCGGTAGAAAACTACTGGTAAGTATTCGGCAACACTAAGAGAAGCACCATAGGTAGTCTAATACTAGGTATTAGCCCCCATATGGTGTGTTTCTACCCGCAAAGTCGTGGTGCTTCTGCTACATTTTGCTGCACAACAGCAATTGCTGCTCCTAATTTGACAGTTCGATGTCAAGAAGGCGTCATAATTAAGAGATTCTGACTCCTTTTGGAACCGCACATGCTTTATCAACTTCATGAAATGCACCGTGCCATGATGTCGCCCCTCACGCAATTTACTGAGCTGGGCTCCAAATTGTTCTCACACCCAGCCTGCCCTCTCGCCTACACACCGATGGCAAGGCAAATGGCGGCAGGGTATGAATTTATTCATCGCCTCGGGAAAGAATACGAAAAACCAAGCTGGGGTTTAACAACGACAGAAGTGAACGGCAAACATGTTGGCGTCACCATAGAGACCGATTTGAGCCTGCCGTTTTGTAACTTGATTCATTTCAAGCGAGACGTATCTGATAAACAGCGCAAGACGGATCCAAAGCTCTTGGTGCTCGCGCCTATGTCGGGACACCACGCCACACTTTTGCGCGATACCGTGCGCGAACTACTCCCAAACCATGAAGTCTATGTATCTGACTGGATCGATGCACGCATGGTCCCACTGGCCGACGGAAAGTTTGGGCTCAATGACTATGTGCATTACATCCAACAGTTTCTCGAACTTCTCGGGCCCGACGTACACCTGATATCTGTCTGCCAACCGACTGTGCCGGCGCTGGCTGCCGTGTCACTCATGGCTTCGAACAAAAATCCTTGCTTGCCTCGCAGCATGGTGATGATGGGCGGCCCAATCGACCCCCGTTGCTCACCCACACAAGTCAACCGTCTGGCCACAACAAAGCCGTTTGAATGGTTCGAAGAAAAACTGATTCACGCCGTGCCCGCGCAATACCCAGGCGTAGGTCGTCTTGTGTACCCAGGCTTCCTACAACACGCAGGCTTTCTGTCAATGAATCCAGATCGCCATGCCAAAGCGCACTACGATTTTTATCTTGATTTGCTGCGCGGCGACGAGGACGATGCTGACGCACATCGCCGCTTCTATAACGAATACAACGCAGTGCTCGACATGTCGGCTGATTTTTACCTAGACACCATTCGCACTGTTTTCCAAGACTTCGATTTGCCCAACGGCACCTGGGTGATTGATGGTCAGCTCGTCAAGCCCTCTGACATTAAGTCGGTTGCGCTGTTCACAATTGAAGGCGAGCTCGACGACATTTCAGGCGAGGGTCAAACCCGCGCTGCGCAAGATTTATGCTCAGGCATCCCCGCGAAACGCAAACAACACTTCACCGCTCCAGACTGCGGACACTACGGGATTTTTTCGGGCCGTCGTTGGCGCACAACGATCTGTCCGAAGATTGCCGAGTTCGTACGCAGCGCTTAAGTGCGCCATGCTTGCCCAACGCATCAACGACCTGCTGCCGCAGACCCAATGCACAAAATGCGGTTATGCGGGCTGCGCGCCTTACGCCGAAGCCATCGCGTCGGGGCTTGCCCCGATTAATCGCTGCCCTCCTGGTGGCGAGCAAGGCATTTCTACCCTTGCGACGCTATTGAATACCGAAGCGCTACTGCTCGACGACACGTGTGGCCAACACATGCCGCTGCAAGTTGCTGTGATTGACGAGCAATACTGCATCGGCTGCACACTTTGCATACAGGCCTGCCCTGTCGACGCCATTGTTGGTGCGTCCAAGCTCATGCACACCGTGTTGACTCAAGAATGCACCGGTTGCGATCTCTGTGTGGCGCCCTGTCCCGTGGACTGCATTGAGATGGTCGCCGTCGCGCCCGCGCGCGCGTGGACATCTGACGATGCGCAGGCTTCCCGTCAGCGCTTTGAGGCACGCAATGCGCGTCTCGCTCGTCCATCGCAGGAGCTGCCAACACAAGAAGCCGCGCCGGATATTGGGAATGCCGTGGCCCAAGCGCTTGCCAAAGCGCGCGCGCGACGAGCCGCCAGCAGGACGTCATGAATCCAACCAAACGACACGAGATATTCTCGCGGCTACGTGCGGCAAATCCAACGCCCACCACGGAGCTCGAATACAAAACGGATTTCCAGCTGTTGATCGCAGTGATGCTATCGGCGCAAGCCACCGACAAGTCCGTCAACATCGCCACGCGTAAACTTTTCCCCCGCCACGGCACTCCAAAGACCATTCTGACCCTCGGAGTCGAAGGGCTCATGCCCTTTATCCAGACCATCGGTCTTTACAAAACCAAAGCCAAAAACGTCATCGCAACCTGCGCGCTGTTACTCGAACAGCACGCAGGAAAAGTGCCCCGCACCAGAGAGGCCCTTGAGGCACTCCCCGGGGTTGGCCGCAAGACGGCTAACGTGGTGCTGAATACCGCCTTTGGCGAGCCCACCATGGCGGTAGACACCCATATCTTCCGGGTATCGACTCGCACCAAAATCGCACCTGGCAAGGACGTTCTTGCCGTCGAGCACGGCTTAGATAAATTTATCCCCGCCGAGTTCAAGGTCGATGCGCACCATTGGCTAATTCTGCACGGTCGCTACATCTGTGTTGCTCGGACACCCAAATGCCCACAATGCGGTATTTCCGACTTGTGCGAGTACTCTAAAAAGACCAAGGGTTAAACCCCCTATGACAAACCCGAATTGAGGTCTTCATCGCATTCGAGGGATAATTCTTCGCAGAATTAAAACCCCTTCAGATGCACAATCGAATGAACGACATCATTCTCGAGACTAAGAATCTCACGAAAGAATTCCGCGGCTTCGTTGCCGTCAATGACATCTCTTTGCGCGTACAGCGCGGGCAGATTCACGCCTTAATTGGCCCCAACGGCGCGGGTAAAACAACCTGCTTTAACCTACTCACCAAGTTTCTGACGCCCACACGAGGTACGATCTCGTTCAATGGGATCGACATCACGAAAGACCGTCCCGCACAAATTGCGCGACGCGGCATTATTCGCTCGTTTCAAATTTCGGCTGTGTTCCCACACCTGACGGTACTTGAAAACGTTCGCATTGGTTTGCAACGCGAAACCGGGTTGTCCTTTCACTTTTGGCAAAGTGAAAAACGTCTGAACCAACTGAACGATCGGGCACAAGCCCTCCTTGAGCAAGTCGATCTTGGTAGCTTCGCCAATGAAATAACAAGCAGCTTGCCTTATGGTCGCAAGCGCGCACTTGAGATCGCCACCACACTGGCCATGGAACCAGAGCTCATGTTGCTCGATGAGCCCACTCAAGGTATGGGCCACGAGGACGTTGACCGGGTCACGCAACTGATCAAGCGCGTGAGCGTCGGTCGTACGATCCTGATGGTCGAGCACAACATGAACGTGGTCTCCTCCATTGCCGACACGATTACGGTCTTGGCACGCGGTGCCGTGCTGGCTGAGGGGCCTTATTCGCATGTCTCAAGAGACCCTGCCGTCATGGAAGCCTACATGGGCACCACTGAAGGCG
This sequence comes from Bordetella parapertussis, assembly GCA_945869355.1. Classification (GTDB taxonomy): domain Bacteria; phylum Pseudomonadota; class Gammaproteobacteria; order Burkholderiales; family Burkholderiaceae_B; genus Zwartia; species Zwartia parapertussis_F. Next base: position 282 of record CAMBPA010000088.1, on the reverse strand, counting down.
AACTCGAAGGAGCACACGCATGAGCGCCCCCGCACTCGACATTTCTGACCTGAACGCTTGGTACGGCGAGTCCCATATTCTGCATGGCGTGAACTTCACTGTACAGAAAGGTGAGGTCATCACGCTACTCGGTCGTAATGGTGCGGGTCGCACCACCACGCTGCGCGCAATTCTTGGGCTCACCGGATCGCGGACAGGCTCGGTACGCATTCACGGCACCGAAGCAATCGACATGCCCACCTTCAAGATCGCGCATCTAGGCATTGGTTACTGCCCCGAAGA
>CAMBPA010000087.1 GCA_945869355.1 Bordetella parapertussis | reverse complement strand
CTGAGGTTAGGCGTATCGCACATGCGCTTGCCGAGTTGCGTGGCATATCGTACGAGGAAGTGCTGATCAAGACCGCGCACGCTGCGCGCAGTGCATGCCCAACATTAAACCTTGCATTGGGCCTATAACTGTGTTTCGGTAAGTCTGTTCAGTGCCTGGGTTAAATCGGCGATCAGGTCTTCCGTATCTTCGAGCCCGATATGTATGCGCACCACCGCACCGCGCTGGCGCCAGTCCGTCAGAACGCGGGTTCCGGCTAAATCGGTTGGGATCACCAAGCTCTCAAACCCACCCCACGACGCGCCAAGTCCAAATAACTCAAGCGCATCGATCACGCCTTCGGCCTGGCTTTGGGAATACTGTTTCTTGAGCTCAAACGAAATCAGCCCGTTCATGCCGTGACAATGTTTCTTCCAGAGGGTATGGCCTGGATCATCCGGCAACGCTGGACAAAAAACATGAGCAATTTCTGGACGGGTCTGCAACCACTGTGCAACACGCAGCGCGCTGGCCCCATGCGCCTGCAAACGTATCGGCATCGAACGCACGCCCCGCAGTGCCATGAAGGCGTCATCTGCCCCGACAGTTTGGCCAAAGCCGTAAGTAGCCGTTTGCAGGGCAGGCCAGGCGCGCTCGTTCGCAACGGAGGCACCCATCATCAAGTCTGAGTGTCCACCAATGTATTTCGTAATTGCGGTGATGGAGATATCGGCCCCGAGCGCAAGGGGCTGATACAGCCAACCGGATCCCCAGGTATTGTCTGCGATCACCCAGAGATTGTGCTTTTTCGCGATAGCGCTCACAAGCGGTAAGTCCAGCATGTCGTAGGTGATGGTGCCTGGGCACTCTACATATAAGATCTTTGTATTCGGTTGAATGAGGGCTTCGATGCCGCTGCCATCCGGGGGATAAAACGTGTGCGTGATGCCGAGGTCTGTGAGCTGGTACTTGCAGAAATTGCGAACAGGTTCGTACGAGGCGTCACTTAAAAGAATATGATCGCCAGGTTTTAAGAACGCTAGCAGTGTGACGGCGATTGCGGCTTGGCCAGTCGGAAACAAGAACCCGCGATGGCCGGCTTCAAGTTCAACAACGGCATCTTCGAGCGCATAGGTGGAGTCCGTGCCGCGCGCGCCATAAGACGGCAGGCGTTCGGTTTCTCGGCGTTTACGGGTATCGCGCCACGCCAGGACCGTATCAAACACATAAGTGCTTGCACGGGACACCGGTGCATTGACCCAACCGCTGTGATTGCGCCCCGTGCGCAGCAGACGCGTGTTGCGCTTCTTTGAGTCTGACATGTTTCGACATCCCTTGGTAGAAGATGTCTAAACCTTATCATGAAGAGGGTTGTTGTGGCTAAAAGAGTCCACAGGGCCTTGATTGATGCCGCCAGTCCTCGCACCATGCTGTGCTTTGCACGGTGTGTTGATGGGACGAATTCTTGGGTTGCTTTGCGTGGCCGCGGCTTCCTACATGTTGAGCTTGCCGGCTTTACCTGACTTGCGATGGCTTAGTCAGCTGACCTGCGTGCTTGCCGTTGTGGCGGTCTTGTGTTGCGCGAGGCGGGTGCTATGCCCGGATCGTAGCCGCATCTATTTGACCAGTTCGAAGTGGGTGCGTCTCGCCGAGCGTGCAGTAGTGTGCGCTTTTGTTGTAGCTGCCATGATGACCTGGGTGGGTTGGCGCGCCGAATTACGGCTGCAAGATCAGCTTGATCCTAGCCTGGAGGACGTCGTCACGCGTACTGTGTTTCGGATTGAATCGATAGTACGGGATCAGTCTGATAGTGTGCGGTTTGCCGCGCGCGTGCTCGAGCCGATTCTGCCAGGCGTACCACGCGATATTGAAGTTGCTTGGCGCGTTGCGCCTGATATGGTCATACAGGATTTGGTGCCAGGGCAGGCGTGGCGTGCTGCGCTGATACTGCGATCGCCCCGCGGCTTGTCTAATCCCCATGGGTTTGATTACGAAGGACATGCTTTTGCCCGAAACGTGCGAGCGATCGGCCGTGTGCGTGGACTGCCAGTATGGCAGAGAGACGAGTCATGGGCCAACGTGTCTGTCGTCGTTGGGCGCGTGCGGCAAGCCGTGCGGACACGTATGCGGCAACACGTGGGAAACAAACTGTATGGAGCGGTCCTCATTGCGTTGGCGATTGGCGATCAGGATAGTGTTCAGGCTGAACATTGGCGTGTGTTTAATCTGACCGGGATCACGCATCTTGTGTCGATATCGGGCTCGCATGTCACCATGATTGCCGCGATGGGGGGTGCGCTGATGCTGTTGCTTGGGCGGCGGCTAAGATTTAAGGGAAGGGCGCTCTGCGAGTGGATTCCCGCCCGCGTGATGGCTGCCAGTGCCTCCGTTGTTGTCGCGCTTGGCTATTGCTTGCTGGCGGGTTGGGGTGTACCAGCCCAACGTACCTTTTTTATGCTGTTGGTTGTTTGCGCAGCGTTGATTCTTAGGCTTCCAGTCTCGGTATCAGGCGTCCTGTGCTTTGCAGCGACTGTACTGGTGGTGCTGGATCCGTGGGCGCCACTTGCGACTGGTTTTTGGTTGTCATTCGGTGCGGTTGCTGTGCTGTTTAGTGCTGCGCAACAAGTCATGGATCAGGGGCAACCAGTAAGCGTTTGGACACGGGTCTGGGTTGCGGTTAGGGAGGCGTCGCGCCTGCAGTGGTTGATTACTGTTGCAATGACACCGACACTGGCTTTTCTATTTCAGCAAGTATCGCTGACTTCGCCCTTTGCCAATGCCTTGGCTATTCCAGTTGTGACCTTTATCGTGACACCGCTAGCCCTGTTGGTAGGGCTGTTCTCCACCTGGCCAGTCTTGGATGGCGTCACGTCTGGGCTGGCTTGGTGTGCGCATGCTGCGCTACATGCGGTACTCATCCCTGTGACTTGGCTCGCGCAAGGCCGCTGGTCTGCCTTGGATGTTGCCGCGATGCCTGTGGGATGGCTGCTGGTTGCGTTGCTGGGGACGGCTTGGGCATTGTTTCCCGCAGGTGTCCCAGTGCGCTGGACCGGATGGGGTTTGATGTTGCCGGCATTAGCCTGGCAGCCCCCGCGACCGGTTGCCGGTGACTGGACCATCACTGCGTTGGATGTCGGGCAGGGCGCAGCAATTTTGGTGCGTACCGCCACGCGTAATCTGCTGTTTGACACAGGCCCACCGATGGGCCAAACCGATGCTGGGCAGCGCGTCGTGATTCCGACATTGCGCGCGCTTGGTGTACGCACACTGGATGCGCTAGTGGTTTCGCATGCGGACGCCGATCATACCGGCGGACTGCGCTCTGTGATGGCACATTTCGAGGTCCCACATCCGTATGCCTCGTTTGATTTATCTACTCGTCTGCAGCAGCCAGGGCGTCGTTGTACTGCCGGTGACACCTGGCAGTGGGATGGGGTGACGTTTACCTTCTTGCATCCACAAGAGAGTAGCCTGACTCTCTTGGATAGCTCCAAACAAAAGACACGTAAGTTGAAATTGAGTACAAACGCCCAGAGCTGCGTATTAAAAATAGCTGGGCAGCATCATGCAGCCTTGCTCCCCGGAGACTTGCCCGCTCAACAAGAACGTGCACTCGTGAAGAAATATGGTGACGCTCTTAGTGCGGAGGTTGTGATCGCTCCTCACCATGGCTCGGCGACCTCGTCGAGTGCTGAGTTCGTGCAGGCAACGCGCGCCCGACATGTGGTCGCGTTAGTGGGGCATCGCAACCGGTTTCAGCATCCTGATGCGACGGTTCAGAGGCGGTGGCGGCAAGCCGGAGCGATCTTTTGGCGCGCCGACCTGCATGGAGCGATTACCTTCCATTCGCAGCACGCTAAATTGATCGTTAAGGCCCAACGTGATGTGCAGCGTCGCTACTGGCATCCTAGGCACTAAAAAGTAACCGAGGAAATCACAGTTTCAGTCACGATTTAGATGACACCTATCGGTTGGACTCAGCTAAACTCAAGCTATTTATAAGAAGCAACATCCAACGACGGAGATATCCCATGCGTTTAGTAAAATTGCTCGGTGCAGCAAGCTTGATCAGTATGTCGATAATTGGCGCAGGCCAAGCGCAGGTGTTTTCTGATAAGCCTATTCAATACATCATTCCCTTTCCTCCTGGTGGAGAGTCTGATGTAGTTGCACGTTTGCAGTCGGATCTTTCGGCGAAGAACTTTAAACAACCCATGGTTGTCATTAATCGTGCCGGCGCCGGCGGCGCCTTGGTGTGGAGCCAAATGAACACCTATCCTGCAGACGGTACGAACATCGTCGGCGTGAATATTCCGCACATCATGTTGCAGCCGTTGCAGGATGGTACGCAGTACAAAACACAAGATATCAATGCTGTGTACTACTACCATTTCACACCTGACGCGTTAATGGTGTCTGCGGATAGTCCATACAAGACGTACCAAGAGTTCATCGCGGCTGCCAAGAAGAATCCAGGCAAGATGACGCTCGCAGGTTCCGCGCAATATTCGGCTAATCACATGGCGACCGAGCGCTTAAATAAGCTTGCCGGCGTGAAGGTTGAGTATGTTCCGTTCAAGGGTACGGGTGACTTGATTTCATCGCTGATCGGTATGCACGTCGATGGTGCGATGGGTTATCTGCCTTTGGCGATTCAACAAAAGGCGCGTGTGCGAACGCTGGCTGTGGCCACAGAGACGCGTCATCCTGCTTTGCCAGATGTTCCCACCTTCAAAGAACTAGGGTTGAATTGGGTTGACGGTGCCTACCGTGGTATCGGTATGCCTAAGAGCACGCCGATGGATATCCAGAAAAAAATGTCTGATTACATGGCGAAACTGAATGCGGATGCGGCCACCAAGAAGCGTCTAGAAGAGGGTGGGTTTGTGCTTGTGGATATTCCACTCGACAAAATTCCAGCCTTCATGAAAGAGAAAGAGCCACTCGTCATGGAAGATGCCCGTAACGCAGGTATGTTAAAAAAATAAATGATGGATCAGTCGCCACGACTTGAAGCGGTTTCTTGTGTGAGCCCTGCGGGCACGCACCGGATGGCTTATTGGGAATGGGGTGATCCACAAAACAGAGATGTGGTGTTGTGTGTGCACGGGTTGACGCGCACCGGTCGTGATTTTGATGTGCTGGCCCACGCGTTATCGCAGCGCTATCGCGTGGTGTGCCCGGATGTTGTCGGCAGAGGGTTGTCTGATCGGCTCAGTCAACCTCTGTTTTATGCCGTACCGCAATACACCAGCGACATGGTGACCTTGATTGCCAGGCTTCAGCCGGAGCGACTTTCTTGGGTGGGCACCTCGATGGGCGGCTTAATTGGCTTGGCCTATGCGGGTTTGCTCGCTGCGGCGGCCAGCCAGGCGCCAAAGCCGTTGCCCGCGCGCATAGCCACGCCGCTGCCGCCAACCGGTATGCGTTTAGATCGTCTTGTTTTGAATGATGTCGGTCCGTATATCGAACCCGTTTCTCTCGCGCGCATTGGGCAGTATGTGGGCGAGGCAGTGAGTTTTGCTTCGTTCGAACAGGCGGTTCAATATGTTCAGCAGACGGCGGCTTCGTTTGGGCCGCACTCCCCAGAGCAGTGGGCGGCGCTGACGCGTCACACCTATCTTGAACAAGACGGTAAATGGATCAAGCATTACGATTTGGCTTTAGCTGAGCCGTTCAAGGTAATGACGCCTGAAGCCGCCGCGCAAGGAGAGGCCTACTTGTGGTCTGCCTTCGATTCACTACGTTGTCCGACGCTGATCGTGCGTGGTAATGATTCGGACTTATTATCTGAGCAGACGCTGTCGCAAATGCTTGACCGTAATAAAAATGCTCAGGCGGTGCGGATGATTGGGGTTGGACACGCGCCAACACTGATGGCGGCTGATCAAGTCCGTTGTATTGAAGATTTTTTGAGTTCCACTTAGTTTTGGATGCCTAGCTTGTATGTCTGAACGAACCACGTCCTTTTGTGCTGATTTGCATTGTCATTCGATTGTGTCGGATGGCTTGCTTGCGCCTGATGTTGTCGCGCGTCGTGCGAAAGAGCGCGGCGTGACCTTATGGTCGTTGACAGACCACGATGAGCTCGCTGGTCAAGTACTCGCGCAGCAGACTGCGCAGCAAATTGGACTCGACTATCTTTGTGGTGTGGAGATCTCGGTCACGTGGGCCGGTAAGACTGTCCATATCGTTGGTTTGGGAATTGATCCGCACAACGCGGTGCTCACTGAAGGCCTGCGCATCACACGCAGTGGTCGTTCTGACCGCGCGCGCCGTATCGGAGAGCGGTTAGCGGAGTTGGGGATGCCCGGCGCCTTCGAAGGCGCGTCTAAGTTGGCGGGCAACCCAGAGCTCATCAGTCGGACACACTTCGGACGTT
>CAMBPA010000086.1 GCA_945869355.1 Bordetella parapertussis | reverse complement strand
AAATGGGTATGTCTGTGGCGGATGTCGGCGCCGGCATGTTTGGTGCGATCGGCGTCATGATGGCGCTTGAGACGCGTCATCGCACTGGCCGCGGGCAGCGCGTGGATACTTCACTGCTTGAAGGCCATATGGCAATGCTCGCGCAATTCTTTACGCGTTATTTTTCGAGTGGCGAGGTGCCTGGACCAAGTGGCAGCGGCGCGTTGACGAGCCCAACTTACCGCGCCTATCAGGCGAGTGATCAGTGGATTGTTATTTCTGCGTTCAATCAGCGGATGTGGAAGGGGCTTTGCACAGCGTTGGACAAGCTTGAATGGCTAGACGATCCTCGTTTCATCAATCCGCAAATGCGTTCTGATAATCGCACCTTAATGATCAAGCTGATCGGTACCATTATTAGTACGCAGCCGCTCGCCTATTGGGAAAAGCGGCTGATAGAAAACGAAGTGCCCTGTTCGCCGGTTAATACGATTGATAAGGTGGTGCAGCAGCCACAAGTTCATGCGCGCGATATGGTTCAAGAAATGAATCTAGACGGTTTAGGCATGATGTCAATGGCTGGACTGCCGATCAAGTTCAGTGAGTCGCCAGGCGCAATCCGTTTGCCACCGCCGCGACTAGGTCAGCATACCGCTGAGATCTTGGCAGAGTCTGGTTATGCGCAAGACCAGATTGCCGAACTCGCCCGCTCAGGCGCGGTTGGGCTTGATCCTGGTTGGGTAAAAGTAGTTTCTGCGGGTGGGGCGTAATCTAGCGCTATTCAGAACTTTCAGGAATGATTTTCTTGAACTTCACCCCGAAGGCCTTCGCAAGCAGATATTGGATGGGCCCGAGCATTAATGCCAGGATCACAAGCGTCCAAATCCCGATGGCCAGAGGGCTTGTATAAAAAACAGACACATCACCAAGACTCATAAAGAGACCTTCGCGTAGATGCTTCTCAATCAATGGCCCCAGAACGACACCAACCACCATCGGCGCTAGCTGGAAGTTCAGCTTGGTTAAGCCAAAACCAACAAAAGCGACTAAGAGCAGCATGTATACATCGACCATACTGTTGCGCACGCTATAGCAACCGATTGTTGCGACCATTAAGATGATAGGTAGAAAAATATGGTTGGGGACACGTAGCAAGCTAACCCAGACGCTGATGAGTGGCACATTCAAAATCAACAGCATGGCGTTACCGATCAGCATCGACGCAATCACACCCCAAAATACTTCTGGATGCTGAGTGATCATCATTGGACCAGGTTGAACACCATGCACCATCATCGCAGCAAGCATGAGCGCCGTCACAGAGCCAAACGGGATCCCAAGCGCAAGCAACGGAACCATGGATGAAGTAGCGGCTGCATTATTCGCAGTTTCAGGGCCCGCCACGCCCTCAATCGCGCCTTGACCGAGCTCTTCCTTGTATTTGGACACCCCTTTTTCTAGGCGGTAGGAGGCGAAGCTCGCCATCGTGGCGGAGGGCCCGGGGAGTAGCCCAAAAACAAAACCTAGTGCGGTGCCTCGCCCAAAAGGTGCCACTGATCTTTTCCACTCTTGCTTAGTTGGAAACATGTCGCGCAGACGGACGGGAAGGGGTTTGACCTGTTTTTGCATACTCCCAATCACCGACATGATTTCGGTAATGCCATAGAGCCCCACGACAAGAGCAACGAGCTCAACCCCGAGGGTAAGATCGCTTATCCCAAACGTAAATCGATCTTGACCCGTGACAAGCTCCTGCCCCACCGTGCTCAGCATCAGGCCGACCGCCATGGGAAAAATACCAGCCGCTAATGAGCCACCAGAAATCCTTGAAAACAATAGCAGCCCACCCGCCGTCAGTGCAAAAAATTCAGCTGGACCAAAAAGCAAGCCTAGCTGAGCGAGGGCTGGAGCGAACAGCATCACACCAACGACGGACACTACGCCGCCGACAAAGGAGCCCGCGGCAACGATGGTCAGTACGGCCCCGGCGCGTCCCTTTTTTGTTAGCTTGTAGCCATCGATACAAGTAATGACCGAGGCGGATTCGCCAGGCATGTTGACCAGAATGGCTGTGGTCGAGCCGCCGTACATCGCGCCATAAAACATACCAGCCATCATAATAAGGCCGCTTGTCGGATCGAGCGAATAGCTCAGTGGCAAGATCATCGCGATGCCGGCGGTTGGGCCTAAACCGGGCAGGACACCGATGAGTGTCCCAGCGAGCGCTCCTGCCAATGCGGCAAGGAGATTGTTGAAGGTCAAGGCAACGCCAAGCCCATATAGAAATCCGTTAATAGCATCCACGGCGGTGATTTCCTTTTTAGAATTCCAAGGCCATGGTCGGCATCGGAACTTTCAACAAATAGATAAACACCCCATACACGGCAGCGGTCATGATGGCAGCGTACAGCACGCAGCGAATCCAGTTCGTGTCTGACAGAAGACGAATTAAGACACAACAAAAAATAAAGCTGCTGATTGAATACCCAAGCCATGGGATCGCCAAAAAATAAACGGATAGTGATAGCACTAATTTAATAAGGCGCGCGCGATCGTCTCCACTTGGCATATCGATAGCGTCGGTGGCAGGCGCCTTAGCGCCCTCCCACATCGTCGCACAGCTGGCGAAGGCCATGATGGCTGACACCAATATTGGGAACAATCCAGCGCCAGGCTCATCGAGGGCCCCCATTGGGAGATCAAGAGCCATGCGCAGATAGCCTATCGACAGGAGTAACCCAAAAAGCCCTGTCCACAAATAGGATTTTTTCTTGGAAATCGTACTCGCTGTCATGGCGTGCTGGCCTGCGAGAACTTATCGGTAAAGGAATTGGTCATTTTTGATCGAGTACTTTGAGCAACTCGATAAAGGTATCTGTATCTCGAACGATTTCCGTGCGTAGAGCCGCCGGGCCTTTAGGGTCTAGCGCATAGCCTTCTTTTGAAAATTTTATAAATTCTGCGCTTTGCACTATCTCCATGGATACCTTAGTCAGTTTATCTAACACATCAGGGGCAAGCCCCTTGGGCGCAATGACATAAAACGAAGCAGCAAGGGTCGTGTTGTAACCAGCATCAACAGTAGGTTGCGCTTCAGGGACCGGATCGTACACCCCTTTCTTGAAAACGGCTAACACCCGCACTTTGCCTGCTTGTACGTGGCTCGGGATTCCCACAGCACCTGTAAAGAGAGTCGCTTCCACGCGGTTTCCGAGGAGTGCGATTAGCGCTTCGCCACTACCCCCGGTAAACGGGACGGTGCGCAGTTTTATTCCAGCAACTTTATTGAACTCTTGCGCCAATAGATCAGGCACAGTGCGCAGCCCTGATACAGAAGCACGCACCTTCCCCGGGTTGTCTTTTACATGTTGCAAGAACTCGGCAAAGGTTTTCCAAGGCGCATCCGCACGCACCACTAAGATGACAGGCATCTCCCCAAGTTTCGTGATGGGTTGATACTGATCAGGCGTTTTAAAAACCAAACTTGAATTGACGAGTGGTTGGTAAGCAAGAATGCTATTTGTTGCGAGACCAAGTGTGTAGCCATCAGGCTTTGAGCGTACCACCATTCCTGTCCCGATCGTGCCAGAGCCCCCGGGCTTGTTTTCTATATTGACTTCAACGCCGAGAGCCTTTTGTAATTGCATGGCATATTGCCTTGCCACAGGATCGGTCGAGCCACCAGGCCCGTAGGGCACAACGAAGGTGATAGGACGACTCGGGTATGACTGTGCATAGGCCGAGAGGCTGGCTAGCGATACGCCGATGATTGCCAAGGTACGCAGAACGAAGGTGTTGACGCTGTTCATGTGTTCTCACTCTTGAAAGAGAAATAGTCTTTATAGTTTTTATCCACAGCATTTAGGGTACCAAGCTCCAGCATCATTTCAGTGTTCATCGTACCTGAGATGCCTGGGTTTGTTGGAATGTCGCTAATAATGCCGTTGGCGCGAGCAGCGTCAATTTGTTTGGCCGACATACCAACAATGTCCCTCAAAATAGCAGTGTTATCTTCACCGAAACGTGGGCCGCCTTTTTTTATCTTGGCGTCTCTGAAGCGCAGTCGATAGGGCCGTCCGATGATGGGTCGCTCGCCGACCGGCTCGTGATGCCGAACCTTCTCGTAAAAGCCTCTCTCAATGAGGTGAGGGTCCGAGAGTAAGTCGCGGCTATTGCATATGTGTCCGGCAGCGATGCCAAGCGCCTGAAGCGCCTGCGTGAGATGGCGTGCATCTTGCTGTAAGGCCCAGAGACTTACTTTGTTATTGACGATATCGCGAAGTTTACGTCGCGCAGCCGCGCTAGCGTAGTTGGGATCAGTGCCCAACTCGGGTTCCTTCATATAGATAGCCAGCGCTTGCCATTGCGCATCGGTCTCAACTGTGAGCGCAATCCATTGATCAACCCCTTGCGTCTTGTATAAGTTACTAGGGACATGTTCGGCATGCTCGTTGCCAATCCGCTCAGGTTCGGTGCCATCCAGTTGATATTGAATGAAGGGCTCCGGCATCATGGCGATACCAAGCTGATACATTCCAACATCAATCCATTGTCCCTCGCCCGTCTTGCGCAAGTGACTAATGGCAGCCCACAACCCATTTAGCCCTGCCCAACAAGCAATGAAGTCTGGGTAAGACTGTCCGACTTTCCAGGGCTTGTCACCCCGATAGCCCGTGTAGTAGGTAATGCCCATCGTTGCTTCGAGCGTTGTCCCTTGGCTTGGGAATGCAGACCAAGGGCCTGTTGAGCCATAGCCGGTGTTCGACAGCATGATAAGCGACGGTTTAATTTGTTTGAGCTCGTCGTAATGAAGCCCCCATTTGCGCATCACGCGCGGGGTGTAATTATCTAAGACGATATCGCTCTTGGCGACAAGCTCCTTAAAAATACGCTGCCCTTCTGGGGTGCTCATGTCCATGGCAAGCGATCGCTTGCCACGATTCACGACATAGAAAATCCCAGAGCGATTCCACGGGTCTTGCGCGGGATCATTGTCCAGGTAAGGGCCGAAGGCGCGACCACGCGTTTGATCCAGCTTGTGAGGCGCTTCAATCTTGATGACCTCCGCGCCGAGGTCGCTTAGCAACCCCGCCATATAGGGCACCGCAAAAACATAAGAAAGGTCGAGCACGCGCATGCCGATGAGTGGCAGCGTAGGCGTTCCTGTACTCATGCATGGACCTCGCTTTCGTTTAATCCAAGTAGTTCAACGAGAATTTCATGGCGATGTTCGTCGAGCCTGGGTGCACGGCGCCTGAGGGCCGTCGGAGTGAGCGACAACTTAGTAAGCTCTGCAGGCAGCCGTAAATTAGTGTCAGTGTCTGGGTGGGAAACATTCGCAAAGGCTTTGCGCTCTTCTAAATGTTCGCACTGCAGCAGATCGCTCGCCCCTTGGACGACACCCAATAACAATCGTTTTTTGGCGCCCGCTAAGAATACTTCTTTGGCATCGCGATCAGCGACGCATTCCTCGAGGAGAGCCCTGACCTCTGGCACGCGCCTTTCACGTTCAGGCGGACTCGTAAACCGCTTTTCTAAAAACTCTGGTCGATCAAATAGTTCCGCAAACGTTTCGAATGGGGCACCCCCACCAGTCTGGAACGCCACATATCCTTTGCGTGTTGCAATGGGCTCGCCTGCAAACGGATCTTGAACGATCGCTCGTCGCCCTTGAATGGCACCAAGAAAGGCATAATAAGATTCATTCAGGACTAATTCGGATGCAAGGCACTCGTGAATCGACACATCAACATGCTCGCCGAATTGATCTTGTTGTGCGGCCGTGTAGGCCATAATTGAAGCATAGGCTCCGGTTAGCCCTGCACAATAGTAGGACTGTGATAAGCCATGCTTCAGAGGCTCGCGGTCGACCTGTCCACTAATTTGCATGATGCCGCTCATCGCTTGAAGCGTGAGGTCACTCGCTTCGTAACGGGCGTAAGGCCCTGTTTGACCGTAGTTGGTGATCGAGGTCACAACCAGTCGCGGGTTCCACTCGAGCATTTTGTCGACACTAAGGCCCAAGCTGTCGAGATAACCTGGTTGAAAACTTTCTATCAACATGTCGCTGCGCTCGATGAGTGCACGCAAGGTACGCTGACCAACCGCCTGAGTAATATCCAAGGCAACGCTACGCTTGTTCCAGTTCAAATACTGAAATAGAAGACTTTGCTCTGGCTTTGGCGCATCGACTTTGAGTGGCGCAAGTGTGCGACCAGACTCCCCTGTGCGAGGGGGCTCGACTTTGATCACATCGGCATCGTGATCGCCTAGCAAGCGCGCCGCAAAGGGGCCAGCAATTCCCTGACTGAGATCTAGTACGCGTACGCCGTGTAGCGCCCCATCGATCCGTTGTTCGGGAGTTGCTGGTGTATTCACTTGATTGACGGCCTACAAC
>CAMBPA010000085.1 GCA_945869355.1 Bordetella parapertussis | reverse complement strand
AGGCCATACAATCCAACAAAATACCAAAAACACCCCTTCTAAGGAGACTACCCATGAAAACCCTAATCCGAGCTAGCCTTATCAGCCTCTGCGCACTTGCCCTCGCCCCGAGTGCGCAAGCCGCTTGGCCTGACAAGCCCATCCGCCTGATTGTTCCCGCAGCGCCTGGCGGAACAACCGATATCACCGCCCGTCTGCTTAGCGAGAAACTCGGCGCCGAACTAGGCACCACCGTCGTAGTAGAAAACCGCGCAGGCGCAGCTGGCATTATCGGCACCCAAGCCTTATTGCAGTCAGCGCCCGATGGCTACACCATCGGCTTTGGCAATATCGGCCCGAACGGTATCAATTACAGTCTGTACAAAAAGCTTCCGTATAAGCACTCAGACTTCAGCCCCATCACGCTAGTGATCTCTGTGCCAAACGTGCTCGTGGTCAACAGCAAGTCACCCTACAAAACGGTGAAGGATCTCGTTGATGCAATTAAAAAAGACCCAAAGGGGAACTATTCCTTTGCCTCCTCAGGCACGGGACAGTCTCCACACATGTCGGCTGAAATGTTTTCTCAACGTACAGGACTGACGCTCACCCACATCCCCTTCAAGGGCATGGGTCCAGCCGTTGCAGCCCTGTTGGGCGGTCAAGTTACGTTCGCGATTGATAATTTACCGAGCTCGATTGAATTCATCCGCTCCGGACAATTTCGTGCTCTCGCCGTGACGGGTTCTGAGCGCTCAGCACAACTGCCTGATGTGCCGACGATGGCCGAGGCAGGCATCAAGGACATGGTCGTCACCGCTTGGTTTGGTTTCGTTGCTCCTGCCGGCACACCAGCAGAGCTTGTGAACAAAATTCAGCAAGCGACGAAAAAAGTATTAGCGATGCCTGACATCCAAAAACGCTTCGCAACAATGGGTGGAGTCCCGGGCGGCAACACTCCCGCAGAGTTTGGTGCTTTCATGGACAAAGAACGCGAAAGCTGGAGAAAAATTGTTGAAGCCGCTAAGTTGCAAATGGAGTAAGTATGCTGGACAAGGTTAAGCAGTCCCTGCAAGAGGCGATTGCGCCGATTCAAGACGGCGCCTCCGTCATGGTGAGCGGCTTTGGCGATGCAGGTATCCCTTTCGAACTCATGAGTGCCATCATGGACAAGGGACTGCGCGAGCTCACCATCATTAGCAACAACGCAGGCACGCACGAGACCGGCATTGCCGGACTCATCAAGGCAGGCCGCGTGCGCAAGGTGGTGTGCTCGCATCCTCGGCCCGCGCACTCCGATGTATTTGCCAACGCATACCGCGCAGGTCAAGTGGAGCTCGAATGTATGCCGCAAGGCACGCTAGCAGAACGCTTGCGTGCTGCGGGCGCTGGACTTGGGCCTTTCTTCACCCCGACTGGCTACGGAACTTTGATCGCAGAGGGCAAGGAGCAACGCGTCATCAACGGAAAGGGCTACATCATGGAGCAACCTTTATCGGGAGACTTTGCTTTAGTGCGCGCCAATCTAGGTGATCGCTGGGGCAACCTGACGTATCGCTGGGCCGCCCGAAATTTTGGGCCCGTAATGTGCATGGCGGCGAAGCATTCCATTGCGCAGGTCAATCGCATCGTTCTTTTGGGCGATCTCGCCCCTGAATATGTGATGACCCCAGGCATTTTTGTTCAAGCAGTCGTAGCGATCGGAGGGGAGCGATGAGCAACGTAGCAAGTAGCACTTCACACAGCACCTTCAAGCCGCTTGGGCGCGGAGAGATCGCTTATCTCGTCGCCAACGACTTCCCGGACGGCTCTGTTGTCAATCTGGGGATCGGCATGCCCACGCAGGTTGCAGACTACCTTCCTGAGAACAAGGAAATACTGCTTCACAGCGAAAACGGTATTTTGGGGATGGGTCGCGCATCGGTGGGCGATGAGATCGATCTGGATATCATCAATGCAAGTCGTACGCCCGTCACCCTGATGGCTGGCGCCTCCATCACCGAGCACACCGTCTCCTTTGCGATGATGCGTGGCGGCCATTTGGACTACTCAGTACTTGGTGGTTTTCAAGTCGCTGCGAATGGTGATCTGGCTAACTGGATCACCTCTGGTCCGGACGCTATTGCAGCCATTGGCGGTGCGATGGATCTGGCTGTTGGAGCCCGAAATGTGATTATCATGATGGAGCACGTCGCCAAAGATCAAACGCCAAAGCTCATGCAAGCCTGCACGTATCCTTTAACGGGCGCAGGGGTTGTGAATCAGGTCTATACCGATCTCGCCATCATTGATATCACCCAAGACGGCTTCGAAGTTCGTGCAATGATTGAAGGCTTATCCATGGAAACCCTTAAGCAAAAGACTGGCGCACCCATCAAAGCATCGTCTAAGCTGTCAGTGATTCGTCGTAACGCGCAAGGCAAGCCTGTGTACGATAGATAGCATGGATCGCCATACGCGTTGCAATTGAAACGGCGCTTATGGCGCCGTTTTTTTAATCAGGAGAAAACATCATGAAAACAACGATCCTGGCCTCAGCCAAGACAGCCTTTGCGGCACTCGCCCTTTTTGTCGGTTGCGCCGCACACGCACAAACAACGAGCAACCAACCCATCACGCTGATTATCCCCTACCCACCTGGCGGTAGCGCCGACATGTTGGCTAGGCCGATACTTCCCGAGCTACAAAAGAAACTCGGCCAGACGATCGTCCTAGATTACAAAGCAGGTGCTGGCGGCACCATCGCAACACAAGCTCTAGCGCGCGCTAAACCTGACGGCAACACGATCTTGATGGTGCTGACTGCTCACGCCATCAACGACGCGCTCTATCCCTCTCTGCCGTACAACACCCGCAAAGACTTCGCGCCCGTTTCTCTTGTTGCAACGCTGCCCTTGCTTGTTGCGGCACCCCTGACCACGCCCGTCAACACCATTCCTGAACTTATCGCCTACGCCAAAGCAAATCCAGACAAACTATCCTATGCATCGGCCGGCAATGGAAACACGAGTCACCTAGCGGTCGAAGTCTTCAAGAGCCAGACCGGCACAAAAATGGTTCACATTCCTTACAAAGGCAGCGGGCCGGCAGTGATCGCGATGCTGGGTGGTGAAGTTTCCCTGATGTTTGATAGTATTTCCACTTCCTATCAGCAGGTCAAAGCCGGCAAACTCAAGGCGATCGCTGTGACAGGCGCCAAGCGCACAGAAATACTCCCTAACGTGCCGACCGTTGCCGAAACCTTACCGGGCTTTGAAGTGAATGTCTGGTACGGTATTTTGGCACCGGCGGGTACACCCACAGCAGCGATTGATCGTCTGAACAAAGCGTTCACTGAGGTCGCACGAGATCCAAAGATCCGCGAGCAACTTGCCTCAAACGGCTATCAAATGGTGGGTTCAACTCCAGCCGAGTTTGGCAAACACATCGAGGCGGAGCTGCAGATGTGGAATAAAGCTGTGAAAGACTCTGGCGCCAAAATTAATTAATACCGACCGCGCACCTTTGGGCGCTAAACAATTAACGATTCCTAGAGATTCGGAGACCTCATGAAAAAATTCATCACAAAAAAAATCACACAGTTTATGAGCGCGATCGGCGCCACACTTCTTACGGCAGGCATCAGCACATCTGCCCTGGCTCAAGCGAATTGGCCAGATCGCCCAATCAAGCTGATTGTTGCGTACCCACCCGGCGGGCCAGTCGATGTATCGGGCCGCGTGTTCGCAAAATTCCTAGGGGAACAGCTTAATCAATCGGTCATCGTAGAGAACCGTGCCGGTGCGAGCGGCATGATCGGCGCCGACGCAACAGCCAAAGCAGCACCTGATGGCTACACACTCAATTATGTTGCGAGTCCAAGTCTGACTATTTCACCGATCGTGCAACGTAGTAAGTTGTTTGATCCGCGCAAGGACTTCACGCTCATTAGCCCCATCCTCAGCTACACCAATATCCTGCTGGTTGGATCCCAAACAAACGTTAAGACAGTCAAAGAGCTGGTCGAGTACGCCCGGCAAAATCCGGACAAAGTCACCTTTGGCTCTGCCGGCTTCGGTGGTTCAAACCACTTGTCCGCCGAACTACTCAAACAATCCACCAACACCCAAATGCTCCACATCCCCTACAAGGGTAACGCTCCGGCGATGGTCGATGTGATCAGCGGAAAGGTGACGTTCATGTTTGATATTGTTGGTACGGGCAAGGCCTTCGTTGAAAGCGGCAGAGCGCGTGCACTCGCCGTCACATCTAAGACTCGCAACCCAAGCGTGCCCAACGTACCGACAATGATCGAAGCCGGGATTGCCGACTACGAGGTATTGGGCTGGTTTGCCGTCATCGGGCCTAAAGGCCTTCCTGCTGATGTGGTCGCAAAACTCACCAAAGCTGTCGAAGCCGCGAAGATAAGCAAAGGGTTTACGGATTCTGCCGTGGCGGCCGGCTACACGATCGACAAAGGCAATGCCAAAGATCTTGAAAAACAGATCAATAGTGAATACAAAATGTGGGAAGGTGTCGTGACAAAAGGAAAGATTTACCCAGACTGAGCGACAAGGCGATCACTTGAGAGCATCAGACAGGACGTTGCTCCGTTCTGTCTAATGATTCGAGAGGATCGCCATGCGAGACTCGACTGTCAACTGATGGCGGTCAGTCTGCCACGATATTCGCACTCTTTATCGTTTCGCTCCACTTCTTCAATTCATTTGCCAAAAACGTTTTGAATTGCTCGGGTGACCCAGGTGCTGGCTCTGCACCAGCGGCCATCAAGGCTGCCACTGTTTTTGGATCAGACAAGACCCGCACCATATCGGCGTTGACGCGCTTAACAATGTCCGCTGGCGTGCCAGCGGGCGCCACCACACCCGTCCAAGAATACGCTTCATAGCCCGACAGACCTGCGGCGGAAATCGCGGGGATCTCAGGGAAAAACTTTGAAGTCTCGGGATTACCCACACCCAACGCTCGAATTTTTCCTGCCTTGATAAAGGGCAATGCCGAGGGGCCGTCAGCGAACATTAATTGCACCTGGCCACCAACCAAATCTTGCATCGCGGGGGCACTCCCTTTATACGGAATGTGCTGCATCTTGGTACCAGCGAGGCTATTAAAGAGTTCGCCTGCGAGATGCGTACCACCGCCCGTACCCGAGGAGCTATAAGAGAGTTTGCCTGGATTCGCTTTCGCGTAGGCAATCAGCTCTGCGACTGACTTAACAGGCAGAGAAGGATGCACCACAAGCACGATCGGAAACCTCGCGGCCATCCCCACTGGCACGAAGTCTTTCTGAATGTCGTAGCTCAAACTTTTCTTCAAACTCGGCAGTACTGCGTGGTGAATCGCAGCAAAGAAAAAGGTGTAACCATCAGGCGCAGCCTTAGCAGCCGCTTGCGCACCGACGATACCGCCCGCGCCTGCCTTGTTATCAATCGGCGTAGCGACTGACCACAACTGAGATAACGGCACAGTCGTCAGGCGTGCTGTCGTGTCTACTGGCCCTCCAGGTGGAAACGGCACAATGAAGGTAACGGGCTTGTCTGGCCAAGCAGCCTGCGCAAGGCCCGTCACCAAAAACATACCAATTAGCGAACATGCTTTTAGAAGGTAGGTCGCGACAAATGACTGATAGAACGCCACAACCCCACGTTTTGCTTTCCCATCTTTCCGCCCAGACTGACTCATCTTTGTATCCTCATCGTATCTGTTTCATGTTCAGACGCTTCTTTTAAATCCACGCCAGTTTTACAAATAACCCTGGCTTGCGCAATTAACCAGGCCAGCTTCTGCGCTGCGCCAGCATAACTCAAACCCTCGGGTCGGATGTTAGATATACAGTTGCGCTGAGAGTCGTTACGTCCAACCCTCGGATGCCAGGTCATATAGATTCCCATGCTGTCGGGCGCCGATAAACCTGGCCTCTCGCCAATCAACACCACTACGATCTCAGCGCCCAAGACCTCACCGATCTCATCGCCAAGCGCCACGCGCGCTTGCGTGGCCACTATAAATGTCGAGGTATCGAGCTGCAGCCCGAGGGCCTGTAATGCCTTGAGCGTCGGTAAAGCATGCGTTTGAACGGCTCTCGCTGAGAGCCCATCCGCAACAACAAATGCTATCACGCAGGGCGAGACGCGCGATTGACAGATCGACTCTTCCAAAGTGCGAATGCCCATGTCCGAGAGGCGACGACCCAAATCTGGTCGTAACAGATAATGCTCTCTGTTTTCGGCTCTGCTCGAGACCGCGATAGGATCAATTCCCATGCGAACCAACCCATGCGTGAGCGCGTCTAGATCGAGCGCTTCATGCACAGCGTCGCGCGCTCTGGCGTGAGCGAGTCGAAATTCAAGAAGTTCGTTTGTCGGAAGACTCACCCCTGTGCGTCCAAGCGCTATCCTAGCTCGAGTA
>CAMBPA010000084.1 GCA_945869355.1 Bordetella parapertussis | reverse complement strand
AGTCCAACGATCGCTAAGGAGACGCTTCGAAGATGCGTGGCGTTCGTGGATCTACCCCTTTGGTTGGGCTGCCTGTGTCGCAAGTCGTTTAGCTCGGCGACAGCAAGTGGGGCGATCGTGCTGATCGCGTAGCCCTGGTCGCTGAGTTGTTTTAAAAGTGTCGCCCGCAGGAGATCTTCCTCGCCATACATTCGGTGCTGCCCCGCTGTTTTGTTGGGGTGTAGCGCTTGGTGTCGGGACTCCCAAACACGCAAAGTGGAGACAGGGACGCCCGCTAGCTTTGCGATGGCACCGATACGATATTGTTGGTTGGAAGATTTCAATTTAAATTTAGTTTGAGTAGATATTGAATAGATTATAGAACATATTTAAGTTATTTTGTATTAATGAGTAGGTATTTAATAGATAATACAACATTCAAGCAGAGTTAATCTACTCAAAAAAAGGTACGTCTATGAGCGCAAATGAATCAAAGCATGCCTTGAACTTGGTCGTCTTGCTGGCCAAGTTACCGAAGGCCTCGACACTGACGACACAGGAACTCGCCAGACGCCTGGGCTTATCAGTTTCTTACGTTGAAAATCTACTTAAGTTGTTGCGTGCCCATGAGATGGTGAGCTCCCGACGTGGGCCTATGGGAGGGCATTGCTTTTGCGGCTCCGTCGCGAGCTTGTCAGTCTGGGACATCGTCTCGGTATTCTATGTTGCACCGACAGCGCTTCGGCATAGCGGGACGCGAGAGGATTTCACTGGGTGGCTCGAGGCACAGTATGAGCAGGCGCGTATCCAATTTTTCAAGTCCCAGCGCTTCGCAGTGTTGTTAGGCGATCAAGCTCCCGATTGGGAGAGCGAGACATGCGTTGAGCGGGAGGCGCCACATTTTGAATACGTTGAGTCACACTTCCAGAATCATCGAGATGGCGTGGGAAGATCGCACGCCTTTTGAAGCCATCACAAAGCAGTTCGGCTTAAACGAGGCGGAGGTGATAAAGTTGATGCGTCGCGAACTCAAGCGCGCATCATTTAGACTTTGGCGCAAGCGTGTAACGGGTCGTCAGACCAAGCACTTCGAACTCAGACCTGAGTCAATGGTGCATGAGTACCGTCACGCCGCACGCCTAGGAAACCGATGACTTCAACACTCCTCGCACCGCCCTTGATCGCTCCCAGCGACTTGCAGGCTGTGCTTAAGAAACAAGGCTTTGCGGTGGTGGCGCCTGACGCAGTCAGTGCGCTTAGCTGCGTGAGCCTTGCTGCGTTGTTACGCCTCAATTCGTTTTGGGACGATCTGCCTCCTGATCAGTATTTGAAGGACGGTGGTCGCTATCGGCGGCGGCGCCACGCAAGTTTTTTAGTGCAGGGTGGGGTGGTCTCCCAATACGCTCACCGCGCACACTGGCAGCCTCTTTCTTACAACGCGCTGCATGGTGGAATGCGTCGCTGGTTCGAGCCCTTGGATGCCGCCATGATCAGCTCGGCAGCCTGGCCAGCCTTAATCGCTTTTTTGGGTCGCGTGGCCTCTGGGTTGCGAGGTGAGCAGACTTGGTTCGTCGAGGCGCATCCGTTTCGCATTGATACGACCGATGGCATTGGCAGGCCCACACCGGAAGGTGCACACCGAGACGGTGTGGATCTTGTGGCGGTCTTTCTAATCGGTCGTCAAGGCATTAAGGGCGGTGAGACTCGGGTGTTTGATGTGAGTAGTTCATTTGGACAGCGTTTCACCTTGACCGAGCCGTGGTCAGTACTATTGCTTGATGATGCGAGGGTGATCCACGAAACCACCCCCATTCAGCCTCAGAGTGAATTGGGGTGGAGGGATACGCTAGTGGTGACGTTACGGGCAGGCGGCTTCTTAGATGAACCCGCGCAACCCATTGCGTAGGACTGAGTCTGTTACTTCTTCATGCCATCTACAATTTGCTTGTAGATGTCCAGTTCAGTAACGATAAGCTTCTTGAACTCTTGCTGTGACATTTTTGTCGCGTCAGCGCCAGTATTCGCTAATTGCTTGGCGACAGCTGGATCGGAAATCACTTCATTTAACGATTTGCTAAGGCGTTCGATGATCGCGGCAGGCGTATTGGCAGGCGCCGACAATCCCAGCCACAATGAGGCCCGATATCCCGCAACGCCGGCCTGCTGCATCGTGGGGACATCAGGTATTTCCGCAGAGCGCGTCGTTGTGCCAACGGCTAAGGCTTTGATCGAATTCGCTTTGATTTGCGCGAGTACTGCAGGCATGGAGCCGAAGAGGACTTGAACCTCATCAGCCATTACTGCCTTCGTCGAGTCTGCGTTACTGCTGTAGGGGATGTGTTCCATTTTTACCCCGGTGGCGTTCAAGAACATGAGCGCCGCCAGGTGAGTGGTAGACCCCTGTCCAGCAGAGCCGTAGTTTAATTTCCCCGGGTTCTTCTTGGCCAGTTCAATAAGTTCTTTCACTGAGCCCACGCCCGATTTATTACTGACGACAAGAACATACGGTGTTTCAGCAATCATCCCGATGTGTTCAAAACTTTTGATCGGATCGTACTTGACTGTGTCGTTCGTAAGTGGGCCCACAACAAGCGTGCTTGTCGTAGACATTAAGATGGAATATCCATCGGCAGGCATTGTGGTGGCTTGCTGCGTGCCGAGGGTGCCCCCCACGCCACCTTTGTTTAACACGACCACTGGTACACCCAGATTCTTTGCCATGGCTTGCGCAGTAATTCGTCCCACGATGTCAGTGGATCCGCCCGCGCCAAAAGGCACCATCATCGTGATTTGACGAGTGGGGTACGTTTGTGCGCTTGCAGTGCATAGATAAATAAGGTTTGCGGTGACCGATAAACAAGTAGTCGCAAGAAGTTGTCTGATGAGTCGAGTGCGCATGATGTTGTCTCCAAAGAACCTATTAGATCGTCTTGGTGTTATTTGCGACGTGCCACGAGTACAACATAATTACCATCTTTGTAGTAGCCAAATCGGTAGTTCAGTGGTTTGATATCCGACCGTTGCGTAAAGGCCTGCGCTAAGTCTGTGTGATAGCTTTGAAACGCATGGTGGGCAATGACGAACTTTCCGTACATCGAAACATCAAATGATTTGATGAGGGCGGAGTAATTTAGAGCGGTCTCGTCCTGCACAATCAAGGGCGCTCGCGTGAGGATCTCATTGGCGATCATATTAAAATTCGCATTTTGGGGTAGATGCGAGGCCGCTTTAAATATGGTGGGATGTACCGCGGCACTCTGGACAAATTTCAAATTTTCTGGCGAAGCCTGTAAGCCAGGGTTAGACAGGTCCATTTTTAGGTAATCCAGCACAATAGGCTTACCCGCTTTTGTCGCATAAATTCGAACGGATGGCCAGAGCTGAGTTTCTGCCGGAATTTCTTCGACATCGCCTTCTGAGTTGATCTTGATAGGCACAATACGATCAAGCTCGAAGCCTTGCAACTTCATGAATATCGTGATGAAGGTGCTCGATCCCACCCGTCCCTGCGTGGCGTAGTAGTAGCGGTCTAAATAGGACGTGACGAAAAATCCGTGCGTTCCATAGAGTTGCCACGCTGAGACGAGAATATCCAGCGCTTGATCTGTCAGCTGGGTATTCAGTACGCCAAGATTCAACGGACGCTCGGCGTTTTGCATCGCGACCATAATGTAGCGCTTTGCGTTGGGATACATCTGATAGGCCGTGGTGAAGTCTGGACCCGAAAACGGGTAGAACACGGTTTCATTGACTTGCGGCACTTCAGTTTTTGCCCACTCCACCATGGGCGTGCCAATTTTTTGTGTGTACTCCGACCAGTTCGTCTCCACGGTCTGGGTGTAAGTCGCCCACTTCTGACTTTGACTCAAGTGATCAGGTAATCCGCTCGCAGGTGTTTTGCCGATGAGCAGCGTTGCGACATCGTCGTACTGCGCAGCGGTCAATAAACCACTCATCGACGGTGTTGCGCTAGCCTGAGCGGCCGGAGTTGCAGGGAGTGCTGGGGAGGTTTGCGCAATCGCTGTTGCCTGAAGACCGGCGGTGACGATGATTGCGCAGAGGAGTTTTTTTAGACCAGCGTCTTGAATTGTTATTGTGTGCATGGGATAGAAGTCGTTACGAGAGCAAGAGTTGTAAAAAAATGATCGCATAGTTTATTGCAATTGACTAACTCTATTCTAAGCCATTGATTTATATATATTATTTTTATAGCGCGGCGTAGATCAAGGCGTTGACACGCTCACGATACGCTTTGCGCAAATTCGTGGTTGTCTTCGGGGGGATAAGACTGCGTTTTATTTATATGGGTATAAACTTATCATTCAATTGTGCGTCAGCACGAGTTCGTTATTCAGATAGTGGAGTTTTAGATATGATAAAAAACCATCTTAAACAGGCGGCCTTGGCCCTCACCTTGTTATGCGCCGCAGCGCCGGGCATCACGCTGGCACAGCAGTGGCCGACCAAACCCGTCACGTTTGTATCGCCTTTCCCGCCCGGTGGCTCAGTTGATCCCTTAGCGAGATTGTTTGCAGCGAAGCTGTCCGAAGCACTGGGCCAGCAATTCATCGTTGAAAACCGCACGGGTGCCTCAGGGTCTATCGGCACGGCTTACGTCGCGAAAGCTGCACCGGATGGCTACACCTTTATCTTTGTGTTTGACACGCATGCAGTGAATCCGTCACTGCTCCCTAAAATGACGTTCGACACCCTGAAGGATCTGTCGCCAGTCATGTTGGTGGGCACGGCGCCGATGGCCTTCGCAACGGCCGCGAATAAGCCGTATAAAAACTTCACTGAGTTTGTGACGGCGGCCAAAGCTAAGCCGGACTCCCTGAGCTATGGCTCGGTGGGGAGCGGCAGTCTCGGACATTTGACGATGACGTTGGTACAAAAAGCGGGTAATTTCAAAGTGATTCACATCCCATACAAGGGTGGCGGCCCCATGTCTGCTGACATCTTGGGCGGCCAGGTTGAGTCTGGGATTGGCTCGGTTGCCGTGCTTGCAAGCCACATTAAAGGGGGCAAGATGCGTGCGCTCGCTGTGACGGGTGAGGCGCGTTCGGCTTCCATGCCAGAGGTGCCGACAATGGCTGAGCAGGGCTTCCCCGGTTTCTCCGCCGTAGCGTGGTGGGGGGTGTTTGCTCCAGCGGGAACTCCCAAACCAATTATTGATAAGCTCAACGCAGAAATGGCAAAAATTGCAAAAGAGCCAGCGGTGAACAAGCAGTTGACTGAAACGTTGGGGATTGACCTCAAGCTGAGCAGTCCTGAAGCGCTTCAGGCATGGACTGTTGCTGAAATGGATCGCTGGGCGAAGGTCATTAAAGAGAACGGCATTAAGCCAGACTAACTTTCTTTACTGCTTTGTAGGCAGATCTGTTGTCGAAAACCTGACGCATTATTTTTGCGTCAGGCTTTTTTATTTGGTACGCGTCAGTGGCATATTGTTCGGGCGATCGAGAGCTTCGTGAAAATCGTTCTGTTAACTCCTTTTGTCACGAAGCTGACATATGTTTGTAGCATTCTTTCACTCCATGCAAAAGACGTTAGAACTGATCTATTTCAATGCGGGCGGGGGTCATCGGTCCGCGGCGCTTGCACTGAAGGAAGTCATCGAGAATAAGCATTCTCATTGGGATGTCACACTCGTCAATCTTTTTGAAGTAATTGATACGGAGCGCTATTTTCAGAAGCTGACTGGCTTTGCCCCAGAAGACCTCTATAACTTGCGGCTCAAGAAGGGGTGGACGCTTGGGTTAGCAACAGAACTTAAGGTACTGCAAGCGATTATTCGTCTTAGTCACGCCAAGCTCAAGCGAAAGCTACAGCAGCACTGGCGTAAGACAAGACCAGATATGGTTGTATCGCTCGTGCCAAATTTCAATAAAGTGATGTGGGACGCTCTGCACCAAGAGTTACCAAAGGTGCCGTATGCGACCGTGATGACCGACATCGCCGATCATCCCCCGCATTTCTGGATCGAGGCAGACCAAGCGCAGTATCTTGTTTGTGGCTCCGCGCGAGCCATGACTCAGGCGCGTGCCGCAGGATACCAAAGCCATCAGCTTACTCAAACGTCGGGCATGATTTTGCGCCCGGCGTTTTATCGCACGTCGCCAATCGATAGAGATCAAGTGTGTGCTGAGCTCGGTTTGAATCCGACAAAACCCACAGGACTGGTGATGTTCGGTGGTAACGGCTCGAATCAGATGCTACGAATTGCCAAGGATCTATCCGACACACAACTCATTTTGGTGTGCGGACATAATGCCGCGCTCGCAAAAAAAATAGAAGCCCTTGTGCCTTCAGCTAAACATGTCGTGCTGGGCTTCACGAGCGAGGTAGATCGAATCATGCGTCTCAGTAACTTTTTTATTGGAAAGCCGGGGCCGGGTAGTTTGAGTGAGGCGGTTCACATGGGCTTGCCCGTCATCACCTTCAAGAACGCCTTGACCATGCCGCAAGAGC
>CAMBPA010000083.1 GCA_945869355.1 Bordetella parapertussis | reverse complement strand
AACGAATCATCATCTTCTTAGTGACTAACCTCGCTGTCATGCTGGTGCTAAGCGCTACGCTGAGCATCCTGGGCGTTAACCGCTTCATGACTGAGCAGGGCCTGAACCTCCCGATGCTGCTGATCTTTTCCTTGATCGTCGGCTTCACTGGCTCGTTTATTTCGCTGCTCATCAGCAAACCCATGGCGAAGTGGAGCACCGGTGCCCAGATCATTGATCCGCAGGCCCCAGGCGGTCCTCGTGAATCCTGGCTGGTCGAGACCGTGCATCAGCTTGCCGACCGCGCTGGCATCGGTCGCCCTGAGGTGGCCATCTACGAGGGCGAAGCAAACGCCTTCGCTACCGGCGCATTTAAAAATAACTCGCTTGTCGCGGTCTCGACAGGTCTGCTCGACAGCATGACTGAGGAAGAGATCTCGGCGGTACTGGCGCACGAAGTCGCCCACATCGCGAACGGAGACATGGTCACCTTGGCGCTGATCCAAGGTGTGGTCAACACCTTTGTGGTTTTTCTCGCCCGCGTGGTCGGTTACTTTGTCGATCGCGTCGTACTCAAAAACGAGCGCGGTATGGGCTTGGGCTATTACGCAACGGTCATTGTGTGTGAAATCGCGTTCGGAATCGTGGCAAGCTTGATCGTGGCGTGGTTCTCACGCCAACGCGAGTATCGTGCCGATGCTGGCTCCGCTACCTTGATGAGCTCACGCGAACCCATGATCCGCGCCCTGGCACGCTTAGGTGGAATTACCCCTGGCGTGTTACCAAAAAGCTTTGAAGCCTCAGGCATTGCAGGCGGTGGCGGATTGGGGGCAATGTTCGCAACA
Source organism: Bordetella parapertussis (assembly GCA_945869355.1). Lineage (GTDB taxonomy): Bacteria > Pseudomonadota > Gammaproteobacteria > Burkholderiales > Burkholderiaceae_B > Zwartia > Zwartia parapertussis_F. Next base: position 5,642 of record CAMBPA010000083.1, on the reverse strand, counting down.
CACCCGCCCATCAATGCGCGGATTCAAGCCTTACAAAACATGCGTATCAATTAAGCATCAATGCGCTTGCTCCCAATTAGGTCCCACTCCGACCTCTGCCACGAGTGGGACCTTTAACGTAGCCACATCGCACATGAGTTCAGGCAGTTTCACTCTAATCTGATCAAGCTCATTGATCGGCACATCCAATACCAACTCGTCGTGCACCTGCATCACCATCTTGGTTTGCAATCGTTCCGAGTTCAACCAATTCTGCACAGCAACCATCGCCAGCTTAATTAAGTCTGCAGCGGTGCCTTGCATCGGAGCATTAATGGCTGCGCGCTCAGCACCCGCTCGTCTGGCACCGGCCGCGTTGATGTCGGCCAGCCATAACCGTCTACCAAAAACTGTTTCTACATAGCCTTGAGCATGTGCGAGTGTGCGGGTCTCGGCCATGTACTGCGCCACGCCAGGATACCGCGCAAAGTATCGATCGATATAGGACTGAGCCGCATCGCGCGTAATACCTAGATTACTTCCCAAGCCAAACGCACCCATTCCGTAAATCAAGCCAAAGTTAATTGCCTTCGCCGCCCGACGCTGATCTATCGACACATCCGTCAGACTGACACCAAACACCTCAGAGGCCGTGGCGCGATGGATATCCTCGCCAGCCGCAAAGGCCCTCTGCAGATTCGCATCATTCGATACATGGGCCATCACACGCAATTCAATTTGCGAATAGTCTGCGGAGACGATGACGCCTGCACTTGCCACAAAGGCCTCACGGACGCGTCGTCCCGCCTCAGAGCGCACAGGAATATTTTGCAAATTAGGTTCGGACGACGCCAGTCGACCCGTAATCACTGCAGCCTGTGCATAGTGGGTATGCACCCTACCAGTTGTCGCGTTCACCATGCGGGGTAATTTGTCGGTGTAGGTCGACTTGAGTTTGGCCAAGCCACGGTATTCGAGCAAGACTTTAGGCAGTGGGTAGTCCTCTGCGAGTTTGGTCAACACCTCCTCGTCGGTCGAGGGTGCACCACCTGCCGTCTTACGTACAACAGGTAATTGCATCTTCCCGAAAAGTATCTCGCCCAATTGCTTGGGGGAATTTAAATTAAAGGGCTGCCCCGCTAGGGTGTAGGCGCGTTGCTCAAGCTCCAGCATCTCTTGTCCAAGCACATGGCTCTGGCGCCCCAGCTCGGCCGAGTCGATCTTGACACCCGTACGTTCGATTTCAAACAACACACGAGACACTTTCATTTCGAGCTGATAGACAAACTCGAGTCGCGCATCGTTTTTAACCTGGGGACGCAGCACGTCATGCAAACGCATGGTGAAATCTGCGTCTTCGCAGGCATACTGTGTCGCGCGGTCAAGATCCACCTCATCAAAGCAGATTTGATGCGCACCCTTGCCGCACAGCTCCTCAAAGGTGACACCCTTCACACCTAAATAGCGCTGTCCCAACTCATCCAAGCCTACGCCGCGGTGCGACTCCAGCACATACGCTTGCAACATCGTGTCGTGCGCAACGCCTTGCAGATCAATCCCTTCATTCGCAAAGATGTGTGTGTCGTACTTCGCGTGATGCAAAAGTTTGGTGGGCGTCGGGTCCTCGAGCCAGGCCTTCATTTTGGCAAGCACTTCGCTGCGTGGTAATTGATCTTGCGCCTGTGACCCGCGGTGCGCAACAGGGATATAGCAAGCCTGTCCTGGCGCAACACACAGCGAAATCCCAACCAGCCTAGCCAGCATAGGCTCAAGCGACGTCGTCTCAGTGTCTAAAGCCACGCAGGGCGCGACACGTGCACGGTCAAGCCAGCTTTGCAAATCATCCCAGTCCGTCACCATTTCGTATTGTGTTTGTGCCGGCGCCTGCGGGCGCACAGCCTCAGGGGCCACCCGCGTATCGCCCGCGGGAACGCGAGACTCCTCACCGGTTAACTCTCGCAGCCAGGATCGAAAACCATAGCGTTCAAACAAGGCGATCAATGCATCACGATGCGGTGGCCTAGGGGTCAGCACAGAAATCTCAGGCACCTCAGTGGCTAGATCACAATCCAGTTTTACAGTGAGTAATTCGCGCGTGAGAGGAAATTGACTAATCGCCGCGCGCAGATTTTCTCCGGCTACGCCTTTAATTTCTTGAGCTCGCTCAACCAACGCCTCAACGGAGCCGTACTCCTCAATCCATTTCGCAGCCGTTTTAGGGCCTACTTTCTGGACTCCTGGCACATTATCGGCCGAGTCCCCAACCAGCATGAGGTAATCCACGATACGTTCAGGGGACACCCCAAATTTTTGATAAACAGCCGGCGGATCCAGTCGCTCACCTGACATCGTGTTGACCAAGGTGACATGCGGATTCACGAGTTGCGCCAGGTCCTTGTCGCCCGTGGAGATGATCGTATGCACATCGTGCGTTGTCGCCCATTGGGCTAAGGTGCCAATCACATCATCTGCTTCAACGCCCTGCACACCCAAAACCGTCCACCCTAAGGCACGAACTGCCGCATGGATGGGTTCAATCTGGCTAGAGAGCTCAGTGGGCATCGGTGGACGATGCGATTTGTACTCGGGATACAAGTCATCGCGAAAGGTCTTACCCTTCACATCAAACACGCACGCCGCATAATCCGCCTGATAGTCTTGGATCAGTTTGCGCATCATGTTGACTACGCCGTATATTGCACCTGTGGGTTCTCCTTGCGCGTTGCGCAAATCAGGCATGGCATGAAACGCCCGATAGAGGTAACTCGATCCATCCACTAGCAATAAGGTTTTTTTCATGGGCCACAAAAAAGAATTGGTTTCGCCGATTACTGAGCAGGCAACCCAAATTATGTCAGAGATGGTGCACGCCGCCGAGACTTTAGCCTCGATCGGGCTCGCAATCAGCATTTTTGGTAGTGCAAGGATTAAACGTGACTCACCCTATTTTGCCCTGAGCGAAACCATCGCCGCGCACTTAGCCAAGGCAGGTTTTACAATTATCGCAGGTGGGGGCCCCGGCATCATGGAAGCGGCCAACAAAGGGGCCTTTGAGGCCGGTGGTACAAGCGTCGGCTTGCACATCACCTTAGCCAAGGAGTCCAAACCCAACGAGTATTTAACGACGAGTCTCGCTTTTCGACACTTTGTGTCGCGTAAATCGACTTTTTTCATGCATAGCGCGGGGTATGTCGTCTTGCCAGGTGGTTTCGGTACGCTTGATGAGTTGTTTGAAGCGGTCACGCTCATGCAAACTGGAAAAATACCCGTGGCACCGGTCATTCTGGTCGGTCGTGCATTTTGGAGCGGTTTAGTGGACTGGATCAAACAGCAGCTCGAACACAATGGCCTGGTCAACAGTCTGGACAGCATGCACTTTTTTATTGAGGATGATCCGGCACGCATCACCGAGCATTTCAAAATATTCTTTGCGCAGCACCCCGATCTGCTCGATCGGCAGCCAAATAAGCCCGTGTAAAACAACGATGCCGCGATCGCAAAAGACGTCAACCGGTTTAATCTCGAGTGACTTAAATAGTTAAGCGCTTTCCCTAGACATCTTCTTGCGCTCGTGCTCTTTCAGGTAGCGCTTGCGCAAGCGGATGCTCTTTGGGGTGACTTCCACAAGTTCATCATCACTGATGAACTCAACGGCATACTCCAAACTGCAATCGACGGGCGGGACCAAGCGAACCGCTTCGTCAGTGCCTGAGGCGCGAACGTTGGTCAACTGCTTGCCCTTGATAGGGTTCACAACCAAATCGTTATCGCGGCTGTGAATACCAATGATCATGCCTTCGTAGACGGGATCATTGTGCGACACAAACATGCGACCACGATCTTGCAGTTTCCACAGCGCATAGGCCACGGCAGCGCCATCGTCCTGGCTAATTAACACGCCATTGCGACGCTCACCAAGCAGGCCGTCTTTGACTGGACCGTATGCATCAAACGTATGGCTCATCAAACCATTACCGCGCGTCATGGTCATGAAGTCGCCCTGAAAACCAATCAGTCCGCGCGCGGGCACGCGATATTCGAGGCGCGTACGACCGCGACCATCGCTGACCATATCGAGCAGTTCTGCTTTGCGCATACCGAGCTCTTCCATCACCCCACCCTGCGTATTGTCTTCAAGATCAATACTCAAGTTCTCGTAGGGCTCAAGCTTGACGCCATTTTCTTCTTTAAACACCACACGAGGGCGCGATACCGCCATCTCGTAGCCTTCGCGACGCATCGTCTCAATCAAAATCGTCAAATGCAATTCGCCACGACCGGACACTTCAAACACGGTATCATCGTCGGTCTCACGTACGCGCAAGGCCATGTTGGACTTGATTTCGCGATCTAGACGCTCACGTATCTGGCGGCTCGTCACATACTTGCCTTCGCGTCCCGCCAAGGGGCTTGTATTGACCATGAAGTTCATCGTGAGCGTAGGCTCATCGATCTTAAGAAGCGGGAGCCCTTCTACTTTGTCAAGAGAACAAATGGTTGTGCTGATGCCGATGTCCTCGATACCGTTGACCAGCACGATATCACCCGCAATCGCGTCCTCAACCACTTCGCGCTCAAGGCCTTTAAACTTCAACACCTGATTGATACGACCTTTAAACGGCACACCATCGGGGCCATTCACACACATCACATCCATGCCAGTTTTGATACGTCCACGACGAATTCGGCCGATGCCGATTTTGCCAACATAGGAACTGTAATCAATCGAAGAGATCTGCAACTGCAAAGGCGCCTCAGGATCGTCTTCGCGCATGGGCACATATTCAAGAATTGCATTGAACAGTGGACGCATATCACCTTCGCGTACGTCCTCTGTTAAGCCCGCATAACCATTTAGCCCAGACGCATACACGATCGGAAAATCTAGCTGCTCTTCGGTCGCACCGAGCTTATCGAACAGTTCAAAGGTCGCATTGATCACAAAATCGCAACGCGCGCCCGGACGATCCACCTTATTGATCACCACGATTGGCTGCAGACCAAGGGCCAAGGCCTTTTTGGTCACAAAACGCGTTTGGGGCATCGGGCCTTCAACCGCATCGACCAACAGCAACACACCATCTACCATCGACAGCACACGCTCGACTTCGCCACCAAAATCGGCGTGTCCGGGCGTGTCAACAATGTTGATATGCGTCCCCTCGTACTCGACCGCACAGTTCTTTGAGAGAATCGTAATGCCACGCTCTTTCTCAAGATCATTGGAGTCCATGACGCGCTCAGTCATCCGTTCGTTTGACCGGAAGGTTCCGGACTGACGCAGAAGCTGATCGACCAATGTGGTTTTGCCGTGGTCAACGTGGGCAATAATCGCAACGTTACGCAATGCGCGTGACATACAAGTCCTTTAGTGAAGTGAAACTACATTTTTTGCTGGAGGCACTAAACCTTCAGGTAAATCATTCATTCCGATCACCATGGATTCTGGTGACTCCATGGTTTGCAATGCCTCGAGCTCTACTGCAGCATCCAAATCAAACGGCCCCACACGTGTACGTCGCAGCGCAGACAAATGCGCGTAACAACCAAGCGCGCGACCAATATCCTGCGCAAGCGTTCGAATGTAAGTGCCCTTACTGCAATGCACATGTACATCGGCCGTCATCGCCGTCACACCTAGCAATTCGATTCCACGGATGGTG